>JAYUFI010000608.1:0-12344 GCA_043738805.1 Planctomycetaceae bacterium
CGGCCTCGGCCTGACGGCGAGCGAGTTGAACCGATCTCCGCGCAGCGCCGGCCTCGGTCATTTGAACGTCGAGGTCTTGCTCCGCTTGGTGGCCGAGCTCAACGACCACACACGCTTTCATGCGCGCCGCATGAGATTGCACGGCGATGTCACCGGAGCGGACAGCGTCCTCTGCTGGCAAACCGGCTACCCATTCAGCGTCAACTTGTCGCGCGGTTATCCGCGCTACAACCCCGGTGAGTTCTCCGCGAACGATCTGCTGACTCGTGGCGAACCGGACATCTGCGTTCTCATCGGCAGCGAAACATTACCGCAGTTCACGCCGCAAGCCCTCGACCACCTGCGACGAATCCCCACGATTCTGCTCGACTATCCTGCCGCCGCGCCGATCATCTCACCCACCGTTCGGATCACGACCGCTCCTTACGGATTACACGCCCCCGGCACCGCTTATCGCATGGACGAAGTCCCAATTCCGTTCAAGGCATCGTTGCCCGCGCGGTGGCCGACCGATGAAGCGGTGCTGGATGAAATCGCCGAGCGACTCAAAACGTAGCACAGGCGTCTCGCCTGTGTGGTATCGGTCATGAAATCACAGGTGAGATGCCTGTGCTACGTTTTGAAATCCACTCAAGTTGCCATGCGCGTTGGCTCGGTCAGATACAGCATGAGCACGGCCAGATCGGCGGGGGTGATGCCGCTGATGCGGCCCGCTTGGCCGACGTTGTGGGGGCGGATGCGGGTTAGCTTCTCTTTGGCTTCGCAGCGGAGTTGCGGGCAGGCGAAGAAGTCGAAATGGTCGGGGATGCGAACGGTGTCGACTTGCCCTTGCCGTTGGATCGACGTGGTTTGGCGGCGGATGTAGCCAGCGTATTTGGCTTCGATCGACAGTTGCCTCGCGGCCAGCGGCGGCATGTTGAGCGACCGCGCGTCCTCGCTGAATTGGCAGACGTCGAGCCATTCGGTTTCCGGTCGGCGCAGCCACTCTTCCAAGCAGCACCCCTGATGGAATTTTTTCGTCATGATCGGCTCGGCCGAGGCAATGGCCGCTTCGTGAGCTTCATAGCGCCGCCAGCGTTCGTCCGACACGAGGCCGATGCGGCGGCCGATCGGCGTTAAGCGGCGGTCGGAGTTGTCGTGACGCAACAGCAAGCGATACTCGGCGCGTGACGTAAACATGCGATAGGGCTCGTCGACTCCCTTCGTGACGAGATCGTCAATCATCACTCCGAGGTACGCCTGGCTGCGGTCGAGGATCAGCGGCGGCTGACCGGCGATCTTTAACGCGGCGTTGATGCCGGCTAACAAACCTTGTCCTGCCGCCTCTTCATAGCCGGTCGTCCCGTTGATCTGACCGGCGAAGTACAAGCCTTCGACCGCTTGCGTTTCGAGCGTTGCATGCAATTGAGTCGGAGGGGCGAAGTCGTATTCCACCGCGTAGCCGTATCGCATGATCTCCGCTCGTTCGAGGCCGACGATTGAGTGGATCATCTCCTCCTGCACATCGCGTGGCAGGCTCGTCGAGATGCCGTTGCAGTAATACTCGCACGTCTGTCGGCCTTCGGGTTCGAGGAAGATTTGGTGCTCGGACTTCTCCGCGAAGCGAACCACTTTGTCTTCGATGCTGGGGCAATACCGCGGTCCCGTCGATTGAATCTGTCCCGAATACATCGGCGCTCGATGCAAGTTGGCTCGGATCAGCTCGTGGACTTTGGCGTTGGTCAACGTGAGATGACAGACCATCTGCGACTGCGTGATCGTATCGGTCATGAACGAGAACGGCTGCGGCACGTCGTCGCCCGGCTGCTCTTCAAGGACGGAGAAGTCGATCGTCCGCCCATTCAATCGACACGGCGTCCCCGTCTTGAACCGCCGCAACTCGAAGCCGAGATCGCTCAACGTCTGCGACAGTCCCGTTGTCGTCCCTTCACCCGCGCGACCGCCAGATGCCTTCGCTTCGCCCGTGTGCATGATCGCTTGCAGGAAGGTTCCCGTCGTGATGACCACCGCCTTCGCACGATAGATCGCTCCTCCTTTCACGCGGACGGCGCTGACGTGGGGCAGGTTTCCAACCTGCCCGGACGAGTGGCCAGTCAGGTTGGGAACCTGCCCCACGTCCAATCCCTCGACCACTTCTTGCCGCAGCGTCAGGTTCTCTTGCTGCTCGACACGCCACTTCATCGCGAACTGATACGCCTTCTTGTCGGCCTGAGCTCGCGGGCTGTGCATGGCCGGGCCTTTGGCTTGATTGAGCATCCGGAATTGGATTCCGGTCTCATCAATCACTCGCCCCATCTCGCCGCCGAGTGCGTCGATCTCGCGAACAATCTGTCCTTTCGCGATGCCGCCGATTGCCGGATTGCAACTCATCGCCGCGACCATGTCACAGCTCATGGTCAACAACGCGGTCTTCGCACCGATACGAGCAGACGCCAACGCCGCTTCGCAGCCGGCATGTCCGGCTCCGATCACCACCACATCAAAATCGTAGATCACAGCACTCATTGATTACTCTCGCGTCCGGGAATTCGAGGCGGGATCATATCGGCATGAGCGGTCTCAACCAGTTCGCCACCCACTCCGCTAGGTGAAGTTGCGCGATTTGATCGTGTCGTGGTGCGGCGGTAGAGTTCGCCAGCATGACAACGCAAGGATTCGACCAAGCCTTTGAAAAAGTTGGGCAACTCGCCAGGGACTTCCAGGCGAACGCTGACTTTTATCTCTCGAAGTCCTACCAAGAGGCGCAGGTTCGCAAGGACTTCATCGACAAGTTCTTCATCGCGCTCGGTTGGGATGTCAACCACGAGACTCAGTCGAACCCGTTTGAGCAAGAGGTCAAAGTCGAGCCGCCAGTCGCGACCGGCGGGACTCAGCGCCGGGCGGACTATGCTTTTCACGTCGCTCCTAATTTCCGCGACATGCGATTTCTCGTGGAAGCCAAGAAGCCTTCGAGGGATCTCGCCACGCCGGATAATTATTTCCAAACCATCCGTTATGGTTGGAACAAACAAAATCCGCTTGCCAGCCTGACCGACTTCGAACACTTGCACATCCTGGATCGGCGCATTGACGAGGAACGAGTTTCGCGAGTCTTCGACAAATTGAAACGCCGGGCAAAACCGCTCGGTGAGATCGTGCAGAACAATATCTTTCTCGGCGTCAAAACCGGTCTCAATGAAGCCTTTGAAATTGATGCCGCGACACGTCGGCGATTCGTCCGCGAGTGCCGAACGTGCGAACCGTTGATTCGTCCATTTCTTAGCGGCCAAGACATCCGACGTTATTTCGTGCGTGAGACCGGACTCTATTTGATCGCCATCCCAAGCGGGTGGACGCAGAGGGAGATGAGCCATCTCCGCAAAAAGGTAGAGAGACCCTCTGAACGCGACGCCTGGAACTGGTTCGCTAAGCATTTTGAACCGCTCGCCGAACATCTTCTGCCTTTCGCTGAACCCGCCAAGAAACGACAGGATCAAGGTGACTACTGGTGGGAGTTGCGGCCTTGTGATTATTACGAAGTGCTGAATCAGCGCAAAATCATCTATCCCGACATCGCCAAGCACCCGCGTTTTTTTCTCGATACTCAGGGAACGTACATCCGCAACACGGCCTATTGCCTGGGGAATGCTGACCCCTATCTGCTGGGATTGTTAAACAGCCGACTGGCTTGGTTTGCCATGTCACAAATCAGCATCCCGTTTGGAACACGCGCTGGCGAATACCGCTATCGGCTCTTCACGCAGTATGTCGAACAAATTCCCATTCGCGCGATCGACGTCTCGGACCCTGCCGACAAATCACGTCGCGATCACATTGTCCGCCTCGTGGAACAGATGCTCGATGCTCAGCAACGGCTTGAGACGGCTCGATCCGACAAGGACAAGAACTACTACTCTGCGAAGTGCGCCGCGTTCGACCGCCAACTAGATGGTCTGGTTTACGAACTCTACGGCCTGACTGAAGAGGAAATTCAAATTGTCGAATCCTCGGTCCGTGAATTCAGCGGCTCGGAACTCTGACGCCATCGTAGTCGAGTCGCCGGAGCGGGTACTTGGCGAGTTCGATTGTCAAACTTTGCGGACTGTAGCGATTGCCGCTGTTATGCCGGAGTTGTCAGTCTTGAGGTAGATACCGATTGATCCTGACCTGCCGAACGAATCAATTCTCCCCGCTTTAGCGGTCCTGTCGCGCACGAGTAGTTCTGTCGCGTGTGACGATTTTGACCGCCGATAGTCAGCCTGTACTTCCGCGAAACTGAGTAGAACCGTCACTCTCGGTTTCTTTGCAAGGTTGAGTCAAAGGACTGACTCGATGGCAGCGGAAGTCGCCACGGAGGGCACGATCATGCAGTTACTGCACTGGTTGCAGAATTTCCGCGCATTGCGTCAACAGCCACGCGGTCATCGAGATTTACGCGGTCATCGAACGGTCCCGGTCGTCCCGGCAGAGCGATTGGAAGAGCGCGCATTGCTTTCGGCAAATGTGCTCTTCGTCACCGGCGAGTTGAATGTCTCTTTGGAAGGGGCCGATGCCGTTCGGGTCAGTCCATTCGGGACCAATGTGCTGGTCGAAGTGGGGAACAACGGCGGCGCGTTTCTGCCGTCTACCAGCCTCGGTGTCGTTCCGTCGGCGAGCGTTCAAAAGATCGTGATTGATGGCGGCGACCAAGAGAACACCGTCGATCTGAGCCGCGTGCTGAAAGCGAATTTTCCCAATCTGACCTCGATTGAAGTTCGCGGTCGAAATGGTGACGACACGATCATCGCCAGCGCGGATGTTGCCAGCCAGATTTTTGGTGGCGATGGCAGCGACACGATCACTGGCGGCTCGGCGAATGACACGTTGGATGGCGGTGACGGAGCGGATTCGATCAACGGCGGCGCAGGCAACGACAGCATCACCGGCGGGGACGGTTCGGACACGATCTCGGCGGACGATGGCAACGATACGGTTGATGGTGGCAGCGGCCAAGACACTATTCATGGCGGCAGCGGTGACGACAGCGTCTATGCTGGCAACGGCGATGATTCGATCTTCGGTGACGCGGGCAATGACTCACTCAACGGCGACGGCGGCATCGACACGGTTGATGGCGGTGCCGGCAACGACAGCATTCTCGGTGGCGAACTCAACGACAGTCTGTTGGGAGGCGATGGGAACGACACGCTCGATGGCCAAGCAGGCAACGACAAAATTGATGGCCAGATTGGTGATGACAACGTTCGCGGCGGAACGGGAAATGACCGCATCAATGGCTCGCTGGGGAATGATCAACTCAGTGGTGAGGCTGGCAACGACACGATTTCTGGCGGCGACGGCAACGACACGGTCTTCGGTGGGAGCGGAACGGATTCGTTGTTCGGCGATACCGGCGACGACGTGCTGAAAGGTCAAGCCGGCAACGACACGCTCGATGGCGGTGGCGGAGCCGATCTCGTCGATGGTGGTGATGGCGATGACCTGGTTCAGAGTGTGATTGTCTCGGCGACCGCTTCATTGCCGGTCATCTCGATTGACGACGGCAATGTCGGCGAAGGCGGGGCGGCGATCCCCTTCAATATTGCGACGAACTATCCGCTCAGCGGCATCGCGGCGTCCGAAGCGATCACGGCGAATGACTTCAACGGTGATGGCTTCGTGGATACGGCCATGGCGTCGGACAATGGGACCGTCCGATTGATGATGAACGATGGCACGGGAGTCTTCACGCCGGGACCGACCTTGAGTGTCGGCAACCTGCCGCTGGGGATTACTTCGGGGGACTTCGATGGTGATGGCAAAATCGACATCGCTGCGTCGAATGCGGTGGACTCGACGATCTCGGTCTTGCGAAACATTGGCAACGGATTATTCGCCGCTGCGGTGACGTTGAACTTGCCGAACTTCAGCTTTCCACGAGGCATCATCGCGGAAGATGTGAATGGAGATAATCGCTTGGATCTGATCACGGCGAATGCTGTGGGGAATAACGTTTCCGTGTTCCTTGGCAACGTTGCTGGTGGGTTCGGAACGCGACGTGACTATGCTGCCGGAAATGGGGCCACGGACCTCGTCGCAGTAGATCTTAATGGTGACGGCCAAAAAGATTTGGCGGTCGCCGATGCGAACTCGAATCAAGTTACGACGCTGATTAACAGCGGAGGCTCATTCGCGACCAGCACTCGATTCAATGTGGGTCAACAGCCGGTCACGATCACGGCCCTGGATATGGATAACGACGGCGATCAAGACTTGGCCGTCGGTTGTGCCGGAAACAATGAGATCACGCTGCTGCAGAATAACGGCACCGCCAGTTTCACAGTCGCATCACGACTGACGACATCGGGCAGCATCGGTAATTTCGATATCGTGGCGTTAGACGTGGACGGTGACACGAACATTGATCTCGCGGTCGGTAATCGCAATGTCACCAACGAAGTGAATGTGTTTTTGAATGTTGGATCGGGAACGTTCTTGGGGCGACAAGATCTCAATTTTCCGACCCCCGGTGACACCGGGGGCCCGATTGCCGCTGCTGATCTCAACGGTGACGGAGCGCCCGATTTGGTCGTGGCCGGCATCGTTGATAATCGACTCCATGTGCTTATCAACCCGAATCCTCCTTTCAACGTTCAGACCGCGATGTTGACGATTTCGCTCTCGCAACCAAGCACTTTGCCGGTGACAGTGAATTACGCCACGGCTGACGGCAGCGCGACGGGAGGCGCGGATTACGTGCGAGTCAACGGAACGCTGACGTTTGCTCCCGGACAGACCAGTCAGACAATTACTGTTCGCTCACGTCGAGACGCATTAGTGGAACCGACGGAGAGTTTCTTCGTCAACCTCACCGCTCCGACGAACGCACTCATTGGAGACGGTCAGTCTCAAATCACTGTGACCGACGGCAACGGCGGAGTGCCGGGGCCGACGATGAGGATTTCCGATGCCTCGGTCATTGAAGGAAACGGAACGCTCACAACCGTGGCCGTGACGGTCACATTGTCCGCTCCCAGCACTCAGAGTATCACGGTTGATTATGCGACCTTGAACGGGACCGCGAGTTCTGGTTCAGACTACGTTCCTGTGAATGGGCAACTGACCTTTGACCCCGGAGTCACTTCTCAGATCATCACGTTGACGGTCACCGGTGATTCAAGCCCGGAAGCGGACGAAACATTTTCCATCAATCTGTCGAATCCGGTCAACATTGTTTTGGCTGATTCTCGCAGCGATATCACGATCATCAACGATGACTCGGCGAACTCTGGAACGGCGACGCTGTTGGGGAGCGCGGGTAACGACACTTTGATCGGGTCGAATCTCGATGAAGTCTTCAATGGCGGAGCGGGGAACGATCTAATTTTGGCCGGTGGCGGTAACGACTTGCTGGCTGGTGGCGCGGGGAACGACACGCTCAGTGGCCAAGATGGCAACGACACGTTGAATGGCCAAACGGGGAATGATTCGCTCGATGGTGGCCTTGGAAATGACACGCTTCTTTGGCAAGGAGCGACTCAAGGAAAAGACACGGCGATTGGCGGAACGGGCTTTGATATGGTCGTCGTCAGTGGCAACGGAACCGCGAATGCGTTCGTAGTGTCGGCGAACTTGGGGCGACTGCAAATTGCAGAAGGCTTCGGCTACATCGTCGCCGACAACGATGTCCGAACCGTGGTCGTGAACGGCGGCAACGGCAAGGACACGTTCTCGTTTGCCGGTAGTCTCACAGGAATTCCGGGAACGCGACTCGACCTGAATGGCGACGCTGGTGACGACACCTTTCTTGGAACCGGAGTCAACTTGGGGCTCATCCGCTTGGCGATGAATGGTGGCGCGGGTAACGACACGATCTCCGGGACCAACAGCAATGACACGATGTTTGGTGGCGACGGCAACGATAATCTCGCTGGTGGACTCGGCAACGACCTCGTCGATGGCGGTGCGGGCGACGACACGCTCAGAGGACAAGCCGGTAACGATACTCTGACTGGTGGAAACGGCGATGATCTCCTCTCTGGCGATGAAGGGAACGATAGCCTTGTCGGCGGCATCGGTGCCGACACGCTCAATGGCGGTGACGACGACGACACTCTGCAAGGGAACGAAGGAGACGATGTTCTCAACGGCATGGCGGGCAACGATTCTCTTGATGGTTCGTTCGGTCGCGATGCACTCACAGGTGGCGACGGCAACGACACGCTTGATGGCGGCCACGACAACGACACGCTCAACGGACAAGTCGGAAACGATCTCATTCGAGGTGATCACGGCGACGACTTGATCGACGGCGGCGATGGCAACGACACGATCAACGGCGGCGATGGCAATGACACGATCGACGGTGGTCTCGGCAATGACTTGATCAACGGAGCGGACGGAGATGACTCCATTAACGGCAACGATGGGGTGGACATCATCGTCGGCGGCGACGGCAACGATCAGCTACTCGGCGGAGCGGACGCGGACATCATTCTTGGCGAAGACGGCCAGGACACGATCGACGGACAAGGAGGTGCCGACACGGTCGCCGGCAATCAAGGAGCCGATGTCATCAGCGATCCCGCCAGCCAAATCAACGAACGATTCACGCTCTCGGCGGCGATCCTACAAGCCCTGCAAGGCTTGTAGGAAATGTTAGAAATTTTGTAGGACGGGCACTCCTGCCCGTTTTTTTCCAAGACTCGACGGGCAAGAGTGCCCGTCCTACTGAATTGCGGGATGAACTTCGTTCGACATGACTCAAAGATGCCCTGGGGAGTGACGGCCCCAGTACTCCGTGGCAGACCAAAAGCTCGGCGATGTTCGCCGGGCTTTTGGTGTTTTGAGAGTGATCAATGATCAGTGATCAGTTGCGATGACCGCAAGCAATCGACGGCATCGGCGATGTCTGGCGGCAATGGGGCTTCAAAGCAGAGCGGCTCCCAGGTGATGGGATGTCGGAATTCCAGCCGGTGCGCGTGCAGCGCGTGTCGGCCAACAAGCAACTCTTCAGCCGGAATCAACTCGGCTGACTCGTCGTTCTCAGACATCTCTTCTGCTTCCGGCGTCCTGTTCCCCGCCTCCTTCTCCTGCTCCGCCGCAGTCACTCGCAGGTGCGTCGTGCGACTCGGCTCACGCAGCACTGTTCCATCCGGCGCTTTCTTGATCCAACCGAATGGGCCATAGAACTCATCATCGACGACCGGATGTCCGATGTCGGCCAAGTGGACTCGAATTTGATGATGTCTGCCGGTGACCGGCTTCGCTTCGACGAGCGTGTGTTTTGCGAAGCGTTCGAGGACTCGAAACTCAGTGCGTGCGGATCGTGCCTCGAAGGCGTCGGCTCCCGTGCGCATCAGGCAACTCTCACGACCGTCCGTTCCGCCGATCGGCTTATCGAGCACTCCCTGATCGGGCTCGATGACTCCCATCACCAGAGCAACGTAAGTCTTGTGAACCTTCCGCAGCATGAATGCTTCAGTGAGCAACGCATGCGAAAGATGCTCTTTCGAGACGACCATCACGCCGCTGGTCAATCGGTCGAGCCGATGCACGATGCCGGGCCGCAGCAGTCCGCGCCAGTGAGTCTGTTGATCGAGATGATGTTGCACGACGTTGGCCAACGAGTTCGACGCATAGTCCCCCGCCGGATGAGTGATCTGCCCCGCCGGTTTGACGACGACCAAGATCCACGAATCTTCATAGAGCACTTGCAGCGGTCCTGGCGTGGGCGGCAACAGCTTGTCCGGCGGCTCGATCAATCGCACGGAGACTCGTTGACCGTGGTAAATGCGTGTGTCGCTATCGGCGATGACATCGTTGATCCGTACTTCGCCCGCGCGCACGATCCGCTGCATTCGAAACGGCGTGTAGTTGCGAAAGTGTCGCACTAAGAACGTGTCGATCCGTTTGCCCGACAGAAACGCGTCAACAATCAGCTCGGCTTGAAACGGGGCACGCATGAACTGTCCGTGGAAAACCGGGAACGACGCGGGCATCTATCAGTAGACCCGCAGAGGAAATTGCGTAGGCGAGCGGGGCGGCGTCAACCACCCCGGTGCATCATTATTTCTGCGGAAGCGACTTATCCAAACTGAGCATTTCCAGAAATGCCTTTTCAACGCAAAGCTGCCAAAAATCGCAAAGGTTCGCAAAGAATGATGGATGATCGACTTTGAATTTCAAAAACGAAATGAGGAGATTGATTACCACAAATCTTTGCGGACCTCTGCGTCTTTGCGTTGAAAACTGCTCAGTTTGAGTACTTAGTTCAGAACTGCCACGAGTTGCAACCAACGGCAAGAAACGACGACTTCGCAATACCGGTCGGTTGCATCGCGCGGATCGCGACAATTGGACGGAGTCGATGTGGCAGACCCTCCGACATCGGCGATTCCTGGCTCAAGGTCATCGCTCTCTTTTCCGATTTCGGAGTTTATCCGGTCCCCGTATTTGACCGGTCGTAAGCCGAGGGAGATCAACTGTGGAAGCCACCGTACGACGCGAATCAGGACTGAGTCACCGATCATCAAACACATCACGATCCGATTCGGCTGCACCGCATTTCGCGTTGCCCCCCGAAATCCTGATCTCCGAAACGCTGACCTCAAGCACTGTTCAGCGTGATGCTCCGCGACGCTCACGGCGACGCAGCGTCGCACCGATCGTGAACCCGCTGTTGACTTACAAGATCACGCTGCCTGAATCCGTTCATCAACGCTTACGACTCGCAGCAATAGAGCGCGGCCTGAGCGTATCTGCATTGACCACACAGATTCTTGACCAGCACTTGCCCGAATAAGACGAACGGCAGCAGTCAGTAACACCAACCGATTTCATCTGCTAACCTCACGCTGCCGAATTGCGTTTTCGGTCACGTTGCAGTCAGATGCCATTCATTGCTTCAGCAAGGAGAAACAGAAATGGGTGAAAAAGGGAAGAAGGACAAAGGCCAAAAAGAAGTTCAGAAGAAGCCGGCGTTGAGCCTCAAAGAAAAGCGGCTCGCCAAGAATGCCAAGAAAGGGAAATAGCTCGCCTCGTCAGATCGTGGTGATGTCATGATGCTGCGATTTTGAAATCACAGCTCTCTTGCATCAGTCAGCCCGGCCGCGCCAACGCTGCCGGGCTGTTGTGTTCCACGTGATAAAAAATGCCAGGAACCCAACGCACCAGTATGGCAGAGAAAAGGTGTCAACGAATCCGCGTTGATCGGGAATAGTGGCCGATCGTTCCGAACTTTTTAAGACTACAGCTTCATCGTGAGCATGCAGTTAAAATCGCGGGCTTCTTCGTTGAGACTGAGGAATGCTTTGGCAACTTCCGCAGCGTAGGCAACGAGCTCAGTCCCCGAAGCTGGGGCGGGACGCAGACCTGACGAGCCGTCTCCGGTCTCGGGGAGACAGCGCACGCGAACGGTCTCAAAGTCGTAAACGCCGAAATGGACTTTGGGCTCTTTCCGACCGGATTGGTCGATCTCCTGCTGAAGGGCGAGCGCCGACACCGCAGCATTCACGTAAACCGAAACCGCGACCAGCAGCGACCGGGATTCTCTGATTTGTGAAAGAGATTGGCCCGTCCGATCTTCCAACGCCTTCGCGGAAGATCTCACCGCGATCTGAATCTGATTGACGATGCTGCGCAGCGCATAGGTGAAGGCAATGTCGGTGTATCCCTCGGGCGAAAGATAGGCATCCACGCTCGCCGTAACCGCACCGCATTTTGAATGACCGAGGACCACGACCGCTTTGAGATTCTCTCCCAGATGGGCCATTGCGTAATGGATCGACCCCAGTCCTTCGGCACCGAGGACATTGCCCGCGACTCTCAACACAAACAAATCGTTGAAGGATTGATCAAAGATCGCCTCCGTCGGAACGCGGGCGTCCGAGCAGCCGACGACCACGGCAAACGGAGCCTGCGAGGGCATGGCTCCCTCGTAGAGCGGCAGTCCCAGTGAGACCGGACTCACCGGAATCACAATCGGTGCTCCGGCGTCATCACCCAGTGTGCGTTTCTGCATGCGATGAACGATGTCGGAAAATCGTTCGTTCCCATCGACGAGTCGCCGAATCGCCGTCGCGGCATCGGGGGTCTTCGGTAATGAAAGGGGAGCGAACGGGTCATAGCGGTAAATCACGTCCATAATTTTTTCCCTTGTTTCTTGGGTGCGATTAGCAACCAAGCTGCGAAGTGGTCAAGCGGCGAGTTGCGCGATGCGCCGACTGACTAGAATCGCGTGTGAGAATCAAACGGCTCTATTGCCTTCACTTCTGTCTCAGGCTTCCGAGAGCAGCTTCGTCAACGCCCACTCGATGACCTCCGGGTGGGTCATTGGTCCGTAATTTTGGATGTACTCGTCGATTTCCGTGAGACCCAGAGTCTCC
>JAYUFI010000609.1:0-12308 GCA_043738805.1 Planctomycetaceae bacterium
GAACTCTGTGGTCGAATCCTCGACCAGTTCACCGAAGCCGAGTGCCGGAATTACTTCAAGCACTGCGGCTATCGCCACACCTAAAATGGAACCGCTCTAAAGATTCGAGTTGGCATACCGCCAGCAATAGTTTCAGCGATTACGATTCGCTCAAATCAACTCCGCGATTGGAGCGCCCTGATAAAGAATCGGAACCGGGCGGCCGCCGTGCATGAAGACTCGATCGGTGGCGATGCCGAGTTGCCGATAAATCGTGGCGAGGACGTCGTTGTAGTGAATCGGTCGGTCCTGCGGGATTTCCGCGCGTGCGTTGCTCGTGCCGAGGACTTGTCCGGTCTTCAAGCCGCCGCCAGTGAGCACGACCGAAAAGACATCGCTCCAATGATCGCGCCCTGCTTGAGCGTTGATCTTCGGCGTGCGACCGAACTCCGAGACGATCGCCACAAGCGTCGTGTCGAGGAGTCCTCGCTGCGTCAGGTCGTCGAGCAACGTCGAGACCGCTTGATCGAGTCGCGGCAACAACGTGTTTTTCATTGACGCGAAGTTGCCCACGTGTGTGTCGAAGTCTTGGTTGTCCGAGAAATTGACCAACGTGAACGGCACTCCCGCTTCAGCTAAGCGACGAGCGAGCAATGCTCGCTGGCCGACCTTGTGGTTACCGTATCGCTGACGTGTTTCCAACGTCTCTTGCGACAGGTCAAAAGCGTCGCGCGTCACCGGGTGACTGACCATCTCCATCGCCGTGTGACGGAACTGATCGATGCCGGTCATCGCTCCGAAGTTGTCGGACGCTCGCGTGAGGTTGTCCAACCGTTGCAACAAGCCTTGACGATTTTGGAACCGGCCGACATCGATCGCCGGAGACATCACCAAGTAGGGCGGCAATTGATACGGCGAAGTGGCGTCGGTCGGCACCGGCCCCGACTCGAACGGATCGAACGCCATGCCCAGGTGATGAGCCCCCGCGTAACGGACACGATCGCCAAGTTGCCCTTTGTCCGGCACGCAGACATACGCCGGCAAACCGGGCCGACCGGAGCCGCGCACCTTCGCGACGATCGAGCCGACCGAGGGAGCGTCGTTGCGGTTCTTCGTCGTGACGTTCGCTCCCGGATAGTCGTAGCCCGTCAGTACCCAATGAATGGCCGCCTCATGGCTGGGAGTCCCGTGATGCACGCTCCGCAGCACATTGAATCGTTGCGTCATCGCCGCCAGCCGAGGCAGATGCTCGCACACGCGATAGCCCGGTGTTGCCGTTGCGATGGAATCAAACTCACCGCGGTATTCGCTCGGAGCATCCGGCTTCAAATCCCAAGTGTCGAGCTGCGAGCATCCCCCTTGCAGCAGGATGACGATCGCTCGCTTGGCCGCAGGATTTGCCACTGATGATTCAGCACGGGCAGAAACACTTCGTCCGCCAACAAATGCTCCGACTGCAACACCGCTGGCTTGAAGAAACCGACGGCGTGAGCCGTGAGCAGTCTCGCGATTGTTCGACATTGCATTGGACATTGAGTCGTCCTCCTCATTCGTTCTTCAACGAAATCGGCTGAAGTCGGCCATCCATTCATCGCTTTTCGCAGTTTGCCGATTGGATTTGGAGGATGGGCACTCTTGCCCGTCCTCTTCATCAGCAACGCAAACTGACGGGCAAGAGTGCCCATCCTCCGTGTTGTCACGTTGTAACAGTTCCGGTGAGTTCTGAGAAACACCGAGCTTTCCGGTCACGCAATCTTTTCGTCGTGGTCACAACTCAGTTCGCATTATTCCGAGGCTGCGGGCCGGCAGCAGTTTTCTCGTTCAAGAATCGGGTGAGCAAACCATAAAGATGCCGCGTCGTGTTCTTTCGCTCGGAGATGCTGTGGCTGCGATTCGGATAGGCCAGCATCGAGAACTGTTTGTTGTGAGCGATCAGTTCGTTGATCAAAGCCTCGGTCCCTTGGTAGTGGCAGTTGTCATCGCCGGTACCGTGAACGAGGAGGAGATTGCCTTGCAGTTGGTTCGCGAACGTGATCGGTGAACCGAGCCGATATCCGTCGGCGTTGTCACCCGGCAACCCCATGTAACGCTCCTGATAAATCGTGTCGTAGAGTCGTTCGTTGGGAACTGGCGCGACCGACATTCCCGTGCGATACAGATCGGGGTAACGGAACATTGCGTTGAGCGTCATCGAACCGCCGCCGCTCCAGCCCCAGACGGCGATGCGCTGCGGGTCGAGATACGGTCGCTCTTTCAGGATCGCTCGCGTGGCCGCCGCTTGATCGGCGGAGGCGAGAATGCCGACCTGCCGATAAACGATCTTTCGCCAGTCGCGGCCGCGCGGCGCGGGAGTCCCTCGATTGTCGACGCTGATGACGACGTATCCCTGTTGCGCGAGCATCACATGCCAGAGATGCCGCTTGGTTCCCCAACGATCCAGAACCGTCTGCCCCGCTGGTTCGCCGTAAACGTGGAAGAGCACTGGATAGCTCTTTGTGGCATCGAAGTCCGGTGGCTTGATCGCCCACCCATCGAGCAGCACGTCGTCACCGATGTTGACTCGAAAGAATTCCGATGTCGGCTGCTTGAGCTTCGCGAGCCGCTCCTTCATCTCTTTGTTCTCGACGAGCACTCGTTGCGATTTGTGCTCCGGCAGACTGACGAGATCAACAACCGGCGGAGCCTCGAACGTCGAGAAGGTGTGAATGGCCCACTTCGCATCGGGCGAGATGTTGTAGCTGTGCGTCCCCGGCTGATTGGTCGGAGTCAGCCGCTCGGACTTCGATCCATCAAGCCTCGCCCGGTGTAACGTTCGCCGTGTCGGATTGTCGGGCGAAGCGATGTAGTACAACCACTCGCCCTTCGCGTCGATCGCTTCGACGCTGAGTACGTCGAACTTACCGGGTGTGATCAACGAGGCTTTGCCGTCCGCTCGCGCGACCGAGTAGGCGTGCTGCCAACCGTCCCGCTCGCTGAGCCAGACGAACTTCTTTTGCTCGTCGTACCACCGCAATTTGGCGTTCGAGTTCTCGACCCACGCGGCGTCGGTTTCGGTGAGCAGCGTTTGTGCGTCGCCGGTTCTTGCGTTCGCACTCATCAGCCGATTCGTGTTCTGCAACCGATTGAACTGCTGAAGGACGACTTCTTGCGAACTTCCGGTCCCCGCCCAATCCATCTGAGCGATGTAGTGCTCGCGCGGATCACCCGGCACTGTGAGCCATCGCGTCTCGCCCCCCGACGCACTGACCACGCCGACTCGCACCGCCGAGTTTTGTTCGCCCACTTTCGGATACGGAATCACCTGCACCTGCGAATAAAGGTTGTCCGTGTTATTCACGAGATGAAACTCGCGGACCCCTTCCGTGTTGATCTGCCAATACGCAATCGACTGTCCGTCGGGACTCCAACGAAAACCCTTGTGGAGATGCAGTTCCTCTTCGTTGACCCAATCGAACGTCCCATTGATCACGTGGGCGGAACCGTCCGAGGTCAACCCCGTGACCTGCATGTCTCGGAGATCTTGAACGTAAACATTGTTCTCTCGCACAAACGCCACTCTTGACGCATCGGGCGAGAAGGCCGCGAACATCAACGTCGACGGCGCGGCCGTTTCACCAAGTTTCTTGAGTTCCCCTGCTGCAATGTCGAGCACCCAGAAATCTCCGCGCGTTTTCAATCGCCAGACACGTTTGCCATTCGTGAAGATCAACAACTTCGATTCATCGTCCGAAAACGAGTAGCCTTCGACTGACAAAGGAGCCTCGTCCCCCGGTGGCACGAAGCGATACGCGGGAACCAAGATCTCCTTCTTCCCTGTCGCCGGGTCATTCCAAACCAAATCCCGGCCGGCCGCTTTGTACGCCGGCTTATCCAGAGTCGTGTACCCACCGCGCCGTTTCATCCACTGCATGACCGGCGCGTCTTCTCCTTTGAACTCATCTCCCTCAAAGATCCGATCCAACGTCAATTGCGTTGGATCAACCTTGGCGTCATCAGCCGACAGCGGACCAATGATGCAGAAAAAATTGAGCAACAATACCTGCCATTGAAACCGTGAGTTCAAGAACGGTGCCTGTCGAATTGGTGCGCGACGGTGGTCTTGGACGAGCTGCTTGCTGCAATTGCTCATGTTGTTCTTTCTGGCGGTGAGCCAACCCTGTGGGAGATGCGGCTCGCGTGTCTGTCTCACACCGTGTGTCTGAATGAGCGGCCTCACGGTGTCGGAGTCTATCGAGAGGCCCACGTTATTCTCCGTGTCTTTCGTGTAATCCGAGTCCAATTCAAAGGCAAACGAAATTGTTGGACACGGATTGCACGGGGCGAATAGGCGAGCCGCCTGTGCTACGGCTTGTTCGCAAGATTAGTGAATGCCCAACAGATTGCTGAGCTGTGTTGACTGCGATCCGCCGGAGCCGTTGCCGCCGAAGCGGGGTTCGACGGAGATGCCGACGCCGAAGTTGTTCTTGCTGACGTCGATATTGGTTCCGAAGTGAATCAGGAAGTCCGCACCGACGCGGGTCATCGTCATCGACTGGCCGCGGTTGCGACCTTCGGCGAGGTCATAGGCCGTGCCGACCGTCGAGATCCATTTGTCGCTCATCGCATAACTGGCGCTGGTTGTGAGAATCTCACTTTGAAAACCTTGACCTTTCACTTGACGAACGCCGGCATACACGCTGCCTCGCGTGCTGCGCTGATTCATGATGCCGACGTTCCACAACTGCATCGCACCGCCGAACAAGTCGTAGTACGCGTTGGACAGAATCGAAGTCCGATCGCCGACGTGCCAAGCGTAACGCGCTCCCAGCAGGCCGAACGTTTGGCCGAAGTTGTCGCGTGCGGAATTCGGGAAGAAAGAGGCGTCCAGATCGAGCGTCATCCAGTCTTTGATCCGCAGCCTCTCCGGCGGGCCGACTTTCGTTTGCAAGCGATGTCGCCAACCGAGTCGTACGACGTGCATGTCGTTGACCAGTTCGTGATACGGCGCAGTCACGCTGCTTCCCGCACCGGAACGAATCGCAAAGTTGCGCGGATCAAACTGCGGCGGCAGCGTGCCGCCGAATGTGTTGGTCAGCAATCGTTCGCGGAAGCGTTCTTGAGCGTTGTCGTCGAACTCGTTCCATTGCGGAATGAGGCTGATGTTGCGATTCGCTTCGGTGATCGACCAATCGAAGTCGAACACCATTTTGTGAGCCAGGCCATTGAGATTGAAGATGCGGCTTTGAACTTCGGGATTCGTCTTGGACATCATCATGCTGCCACGTACGCCCGCGCTGCCGACCAGTCGGCTGATGCTGTCGTGTGTGAAGTCATTCGACCAACCGGCGACTTCGCCCCACGTGTACGGCACCAAATTGAACGCACCGAAGTCGAGCGGTGCTGACAGTTCATGTCGAGTCATTGCCACGCCACCGGTCAAGTTGGCGTAGTACGGCAGGGGAGTGAAGACATCGCCGGTGATGTTGGGTACGTTCGCTTGGTTCATCTGTGCGTAGCCGGCCATTGAGTGGCTCGACCATGAGAGCCAACCACCAAGCAGCGGTTGGCCGAGGAATGTGAAGTCGCCACGCGGCAGCCAAGCGGTGTTGTTCTCAAATTCCATCGGCGTCGTCCGAGCCAACAAGCCCCACTGCCAGTTGTCTTGAGTCTGCGTCAAGTTCGCGACCGATTCGATGTCTTTGCCGGTATCGAATTCACTTTCATAGAACTGTTCGAGGAAATTGCGATCCGACACATAGCCAGTTTCGCCAATGAATTTGAAACCGTTGGGCATCGTCTGTTGATGCCGCAGATTGAGTCGTCCGCGATTATCGTCGAGCGGTTGCAGCTTACGGCGATCAAAGCCCAAGTTGTCGGCACCGTGATCGTTGATGTAATAGCCGATCCCTTCACCGAGAGTTGTTCCAGGAATGCCGAGCAGATCGTTGGTCCGATACTTGCCATCCAGACCGATTCCCGGCCCACGCTTCGAGAGATAATCCGCATTGAAGTTGAGCGTCGTTCCCTCCGGTTGGTTGATCCCCAAAATTTGCAGGATGTCCCACGACGAGCGAATCTGTTGACCGAACACGCGATCGGTTTGAACGGTGATGCCTCGCAAGGGAATCTTCGTGGAATCAGCCGCCGATGCGATGTACGGCAGATAGAAGACCGGGAACTCATCGAAGATGAAGGTGTTGTTGAGACTCGTGATGTAAGGGACTTCGCGATACTTCGGTGCTCCGTTGTTGGGGTCAAAACCGTTGACATCAACCGATTCACCAACGCGCGGAAGCGACAACGATTCGGCGTAATACGGTTCCACAAAAATATCGCTCGCTTGAATGCGATATCCCGGCTTGCCGAACTGACTGGTCGTGGCCCAAGCGTTTGAAGCATGAAATTCGTTGCGAGAATTTTGCCGCAGCCGCTCGGCCTTCACACGCAATTGAGCCCCTTGAAGTTCCGGCGGTTTGACGGACAGATCGGCATTCAACATGAGCCCGCGATCTTCCCGCGCGTCGTAGTACGCTTGCTCGGCACGAAACACGTTGTAGCCCTGTCGCGCGACGATGTTCCCTTCCAGATAAACCTGATACGGCGTGTCTTGAGTTTGTACGGAATCGAAATTGAATTGACCGTTCTCGCTCCCTTCCGTCCAGATCACGACGCGATCGGCTGACAAGTCGATGACATCGAACTGCTTGATTCCCTCAATGACGACGTTCACTCCGCCGGTCAGCATCGTGACTTGCTCGGCAGGGACGGTGTTGTCCGACCGCTTGCTGTCGATTTGAAATGGTGTTGAGCTGCGTGGAGAAATGCGGACACGTCGTAACGAATCGCTCGCTGGCGACGTCCGCAAGCTCGGCACCGCTTGCTCTTGCGACGGGACCACGAACTGCGTTTGCGTCAGCGTCGATCGCTGCGCCGCCCGCCGCCGAGTGAGCGCACGCGGATACAACGCGTCTTGCTCGACGTTCTCGTTTGTCGAACGAAACCGAAACTGCGAGGTGATGCCGTTGGGTGGCGCGTTCATCTGAAGAAAGGCATTGGGTTGCTGATCCGATTGCCCGACTTGTTCGATGTGTACGTCATCTTCGAGATACAGCGCGAGCGATTCTTTGCTGGCGGAACTCGTTTGAAAGATGACCGCCTTCTGAGCGGTCGCGACCGTCGCTGACTGTTGAATGCGACAATGCCCGCGCAAGATCAAGACTCGTTGCCCGTCTTCGGCTTTTCCCTCCGACGCATAGTCCGCCGAGATCGAAATGAGTGCGATGGCGTTCGTTTCGGATGCGACGTTGGCGACGTTTTCCGCACTCAACTCAGCGCGCAGCACGAACCCGAGCACGCACAAACCGAGTGCGGACCACACAGCGAACCAGCGCAGTTGGAGACGAAAACGTTGGCCCGACACGGGGGCTCCCGATGGGCAAAACGACGGTGAGAAAAATACGAACGATTCGACAGGACATCCTGGGTTCACATCAGCGGCAAAGTCTGCCGCCACCAAGGGGCGGGTTTATACGACTCCTATGCAAAACCGGTCTATAGGAATCCGGTGAGTGCGGTTCTGTGATTCAAAAGATCAAAAAGAAAAGCACTCGTCAGAAGACGAGTGCTTTTCTTTTTGACCCGGCAAATTTTTGCAGGGGAGAGTCGAGGCAAAATGATGATCGCTGACAAGGTCTACTCGTCGTCTTCCTCTTCTTCCTCCTCCTCTTCCTCGTCGTCTTCCTCTTCAAGCTCTTCCTCGATATCGACCGCCTCTTCCTCTTCGGCGGCAGCGACCTCGGGCACAAAAGCTTCCTCGTAAATATCGGGCTTTGCGACTGCAACAGGCGGAGCGCCAAGAACTTCTTTCACCGCTTGCAGCCAGTAAAGTCGTTTGCTCTTGGACCGCAGAACGTCGATTCGCTCTTCGGCTTCTTTCCGTTGATCGTAGGTGAAGCGATCCTCTTCCTTTTGGGTGCTGTTGTAGATCACCCAAACAATCCGGCGTCGTTCGACAGGCTTGGTTCGAGCCTTTTTCTTGACGACCTTCTTTTTTGCGGCACCAGCGACGGCTCGCTTGCGTTTCTTCGGTTCGGCACCTTCGCCGCCATCGTCGTCCGATGAATCCACGTCGGAAGCACGTGCCTCCGCTGCTTCGGCCATTTTGCGCATTTCCAAACGGCTTGCCATAGTCCCCGTCTTCCCATCTCAATGCGTCAGTTTACAGATACCCCGATACCAGAACCGTTTCCAGCGTTCGGCGGCTGACGAAAGCGGAGCAGCATAGCAATATGTCCGCTGCGGGGCCAACTCGGACGAGGCACGATGATCTGCCATTTTTCTCCAAACAATCAGAAAAGCTTGTGTAACCGGACTCTTCGAGCCGATTGATGGAAAAGCAATCAGACTGCGCGAGCCAAATTCAAGGATTGGCTCCGCCGGATCAGCCTCGCAGGAGCGGGGTCACGTCGAACACGAAGGAGAGTGGTTCATGCGACATCTCGGCAAATGGCTCATGGCCTTGGGCCTGCTAGCTGCGGCCCCTGCCGTCACCAGTGCGGGGCTGTGGGGCAATTCACCGCAAGAAGTGAAACAAAAAAATCAAAAGGTGGCGAACGACGTCGCCGGCGCGCTGCGTGATGCGAAGCTGCAAGGCTACGACATCGGCATCGAAGTCAAAGAAGGGGCGGCCAAACTGACTGGTGAAGTGACCGACGCCTCTCAAAAAGACAAAGCGACCAAGGTCGCGTCGAAAATTCGGGGAGTGAAATCTGTCGATAATCGACTGATTGTCTCGCCGCCGAAGGCGGTTGCTGCCAAAAAGCAAGAAGCGGCGGAGTCGATCCAACAGACGGCGGCCAATGACGCCCCTGTCAACAATCAACAGGTTGCGGAACGCATCGCCAATGCGTTGGGCAAAGCTGGTATGAACGGCTTTGACTTGGAAGTTCGCTATCAAGACGGGCGAGCCTCTATTGGCGGAGCCGTTGCGACTCCGGAGCAACGAGCCAGGATCACGCAAGTGGTGTCCAATGTTGATGGCGTTGAGGCCGTTGATAACACCGTCTCTGTCTCCAAGAACGTCGCTCCTCGTCGGCCTGGTGCTCCGGGGCAGTATGGTCCCGGCCCAATGCGAGCTCCGATTCAGCGAGTCGCCTACAACCAAGAGGGTGGCCCAATGCCTGGTGGGCCGATGCCCGGTGGCCCAATGATGGGCGGCCCCGGCGGTCCTGGAATGCCGATGCCACCGATGCCGATGGGGCGTGGCGGACAACAGCAGGTCTACGACTCGCCAAATCTGCCGAACTACGCTTGGCCGAGCTACGCTCAGTACCCGAACTCAGCCGCCGTCTCCTATCCAAAGGAGTACAGCGCGAGTGCGTGGCCTTACATCGGCCCGTTCTATCCATACCCACAGGTGCCGCTCGGATGGCGATCGGCTCAGTTGGAATGGGATGACGGAAACTGGAACCTCAACTTCCGCTCACGAACCGACAGATGGTGGTGGTTCCTTTCACCAAAGAACTGGTAATCGAGAATTCAGCGCAGTCTGACTCTCCTTCCTTGAATCTCCGAGCGTGCAAGCGCTCGGAGATTTTTTGTTGCGCGACTACTTGACGAAAAACCAACCGAAAGTGATGTCCGACACGTTATTTCGGTGCGGCCTCCCACACGACCGGAATAATCCAAAAAAACTTCCAAGTCCGCAGGGTTTAACAGCCGATGAACTAGCTAGTCCCTCCACATTCCCTCCGGGAGAGGTGTGATTCTCATGAAAAGTATTCGACGACTTTCGATGTTGGCTTTGCTCGGCTTGCTGATGACTTCAGCGAGTGGGTGTACTCTTTTCACTGGCTTCGTGGGTAACGCATTCAATGGTGCTCGGTTCTGGGGCACCACGATCCCGATTCCCGTTAGCCCGTACTACAGCCAATTGATCGAAGACACGTACCACGAAGAAGAACGATACGGCAAGGTTCCGATCCTCGATCAAGTCGAAGGTGAGAACGCTCCTTTGTTCTGTTTGGATAACCCGTCTCATGACGAAGTCATCCGCGCTCTGCCGGATAAGTCATCTGGTGGCTTTGCGTTCTTAGCAGAAACGGCTCGCAACAACGTTCGTATCGTTGTGGAGAACATCGTTGATCGAGTTGATGACTGCCGCTTCTATCCGCTCGCTGGACCAGCTCGATTGCATCACTGCCACTACAAATGCACGGTGTATTACGACAAGACGATCCGTTCCAACTGGCCGGTCCCGTTCACTCACACCGATCAAACCGAGGAAGTGGTCTACATCGACCACGACCACTTGATCCGTTGCACGAGTGCTGACACTCCGTAACCGATCACGGTTGCAAGAGCCGTAACTTCGCAACAAAAAACTGGCTGTTTATCAAATCCAAAACACAATGAGCCGTGACTTCTTCTGAGGTCGCGGCTCATCGCATTTTGGCTCTCCGTAGGACTCTTAGCCGTCGGAGGAGATCGCAACTAGTGACGACGCGATCGGCTCAAGAACTGGAGACGGCTTCGTTTCTTCCGACGGAATGCGATCCAGCAGCATGATCTTTTGCCAGATGCTCCGTGAGAGACCGCTCGTCAACGAAGTAATCTCGTTGACCGCGTCGAGTGCGACCGAGTCGGGAAACTCTTGCACGTAGATCGCGGCGGTCTTGCTGATCATCGACAACAACTCGCTGCAATAGTCGAGGTAGCGGCCCAGCTCGAACGACGACATCGTCCGCCGTGGCGACGAGGGAGTTGCCGGGCCACCTTGCAGCAACCGTTCCGGGTCTTTCGTGAGTTGGTGCATATCGACAATGTGCGCCATCGAGCGTAATTCGTGAATTGCGATCAGCGCCTTGCGCCGTTTCAGCCGCAACTCCCACGACGCGACGAAGGCCACCGCCGCACCGATGAAGACCATCGTCGCCAACGACGAGTCCACCGTCTGCACGAACTGATCCAGCATCAACACGTCTTCGCTCACTCGGACTTGTCGCACAACCCACGCAACTAACGCCAAGCTGCATCCAATCAGCAACCACTGCAACAGCCGCAGCGGGATATTCGGCTGGCCGATACGATGTGCTCGGTCGGTCGCCTCACGGGCCATCACTACAAGTTCGTTTGCTACGTGACGCAGATTGGCTTCTGGAAACCGTTCGACAATTCGCCGCTCCAGTCGCACGGCGGTCTCGACCACTTGAGCAGATTGCAAACTCCGAAATCGTTTGGGCATGAAGGATCACTCAGTTGTGGAATCAGAATTAGTGTTTGATGGCAGGCTCATTTGGATTGAATCCCAGCATAGTGCCGCACTTGGGAAGTAGTGGTTCACCAGAGCGTTTTATTAACGGTCAATACTTTTGTCTGTTTCCGTGCAATCCGTGTCCGATAATTAATCAGTCCAAGATATTGGACACGGATTGCACGGAGGACACGGAAACGCAGACGACAATGCAGCGGACTTTGGGCACAGTGATAGATCATTGGCAAGATTGCTGCGCTGTTGAGGTCTTCCGGCAAGGCGTTTCATTTTGGCTACACCAACTCATGAATCACTCCGCCGCCGTCGAGCACTCGGAGTTCGGCGCGGGCCTGTGTGTCCATGCCGGCGAGTTCGCTGATTGTTGTACCGACCATCAACGGCGTGATCCCTTCGGTGATCGGGTCTTCGGCGTACTTGTCGCTCGCACCGATCACGCGGCCCGTTTCGATTCCTGCACCCGACCACAGCGAGAAATAACAGCGCGGCCAGTGATCCCGAGCGGCTCGGCTGTTGATGCGCGGCGTGCGACCGAATTCGCCCATCGCGACGACGAGCGTTGATTGCAACAGGCCGCGAGCGTCGAGGTCATCCAGCAACGCGGAGTACGCTCGATCGAAGATCGGGCAGTGCGTGTCTTGCAGCAGTTCAAAGTTGTAGATGTGCGTGTCCCAACCAAAGTCGCAATTCGGCGTGATCGATTCCACGTACTCGCTCCAGTTGACTTGAATGTAAGGCACGCCCGCTTCGACGAGACGGCGAGCCAACAGGCAGCTTTGTCCGAACGTCGTTTGCCCATAAGCGTCGCGAATCGTTGACTTCTCAGCAGTCAAATCAAACGCCGCGCGCGCCTGCGAGTTCATCAGCAAACCATACGCTCGTTGGAACGTCCGGTCCCAAGCGTCGATCCCCGCCGCTTCCAATTGCCGAGGGACTTGATCGACGAGCGACAGCAGTTCGCGTCGATCGTTGACTCGATTCGGCGTCAGGCCGTCGAGCAAACTGAGCGCGGGAATTTCAACTTCGCCAAGATCGGAGCAACTCACCATAAACGGATCGAAGGTTTTCCCCAGTGTGCCGC
>JAYUFI010000610.1:0-1732 GCA_043738805.1 Planctomycetaceae bacterium
TTTCGGGCAATGACTCTAACTCAAGAGGGCGGTTCCAACAGTAACGCCACGTTGGCCGCGATGCGTTCTTCCAACTCATGGGCCTCGCCGTTGAGCGTCTCTAATTCGACTGTCTTGTTTCTGATGACTCGCCTTAACGTTTTGAGGTATTAGAGCCTTCCGTGGTTTAGGGATGAACGGAGTTGACCGGAAGGAGCAAACGCATGGACGCGGAACTGGAAGCTCGGAAGGTGGCGTTGTTGGCGGAATGTCGGGTGGACCCGCGCGTGTTTGAGCAGGTGTTGCCGAGGTTGGAGTCGTTCATGGAACCCTTCGTGGACAGTCTCGTGCGGCGCGAACAGTGCGAACACGCGGTGAAGTTTGTGTGTGGGTTGTTGTCGGACTTGGAGCACAAGAACGTCGAGTCGATCGCCTACCGCTTTGGCGAGGAGCGGTTGCCGTTGCAGTGGTTCATCGGCACGTCGGAGTGGGACGACGAGCCGTTGCGAGACGAGTTGGTGTGCCAGGTCGCGGCCGAGATCGGCGATCCCGACGCGGTGCTGGTCTTCGATCCGTCGGCGTTTCCCAAATCGGGACGCGAGTCGGTGGGCGTGGCGCGGCAGTGGTGCGGTCGCTTGGGCAAGATTGAGAACTGCCAGGTCGGCGTGTACTTGGGGTATGTCTCGAAGCACGAACAAGTCCTTGTGGACCAGCGACTGTATCTGCCCAAAGAATGGACGACCGACAAAAAACGCTGTCGCAAAGCGGGCGTCCCCAAGTCGCGTCAACGTCATCGCACGCGACACGCATTGTGTTTGGAGATGCTGCGTCAACGTGGCTCGCAGTTGCCGCACGCCTGGATCGCGGGAGACGACGAAATGGGCCGACCCTACGCTTTTCGCCGGGATTTGCACGAACTGCGCGAGCGTTACCTGCTGGCCGTGCCGAGCAACACGCTCGTTCGCGATCTCGAAGTCGAAGCCCCGACAGCCTCTGGCCCAGGTCGGCCTCGACAACGTCCGTGGCAGCGCGTCGATCGTTGGCTGGCGACGCTGCCGGAGTCGGCGTGGACGCGGATCGAAGTCCGCGACGGATCCAAAGGACCGCTGACGGTGGAGATCGTCAAACGCCGCGTCGTGGCCCGTGCTCCCAAACGCCAAGCCGGTCACGACGAAGTGCTGGTCGTCATCCGTTACAAAGACCGCGATGATCAACGTGTGGTCAAGACGGACTATTACCTCTCGAACGCCGCTGCCGAGACACCGCTGACCGAATTCGCGCGCGTGGCCAAAGCCGAGCATCGCATCGAAGAATGCCTGCAACGCGCCAAGAGCGAAGCCGGACTGGCGGACTACGAAGTTCGCAACTGGATCGGCTGGCAACATCATCAAACGCTCTCGCTGATCGCGACGTGGTTCCTGGTCCAGGAAGCTCGACGGGGGAAAAAAATGGACACCGGCGCTGACCCCTCAGCAAGTCCGCAAAGGCATCTCTCTGATCCTTCACCGCGACTGCCAGTGCGGACTCCCCGCACGCATCACCGGCGAATGCGAACAACGTCTGCAACGCAGCGAACTCGCTCGACTTCATCACTGGAAAACGCATAATCGCTTGGCACCACTCAACATCAACAAACGGCAGATGTAAGACAGTCGAACAAGCCCTGAACCAAGCGATGTTTTCGCGAGTGAGTTGATGAGAATTTGAAAAAGCTCGAAATCTTCCGAGGGATTCGCGTCTCTGAAGGGTGTGA
>JAYUFI010000611.1:0-1731 GCA_043738805.1 Planctomycetaceae bacterium
ACGAGATGTGAGCCTTGGCGTCTCAGATCAACAACGTGTCAAAGTCAAACGTGAAGGCGGCGTCGATTTCTGCGAGCGGGTCCGAGATGAAATCGACTCCGACTTGGCCGTTGATGATGTCGCGTTGTCCGGCGGGAGCGCTGCCGCCGTTGATGCTGTCGCGGTCGGCATCGCTGCCGCCGATGCAGATGTCGGCTCCGTTGCCGCCGGTGAGCGTGTCTTTACCGGCGTCGCCCAGCAGCGTGTCGTTGCCGTTGCCGCCGTCGAGCTTATCGTTGCCGAGGCCGCCGCTGATGGCGTCGTTGCCGTCGCCGCCGAGCAGCGTATCGTTGCCCGCTTCGCCCAGCAGCGTGTCGTTGCCGATGCCGCCGATGAGTTTGTCGTTGCCGTTGCCGCCGAACATCAGCACGTTGATCGGCTTGATCACTGTGGGTGAGACATTGGTTTGTGGTTTGACCGTCTTCGCTCCGCTCGCGTCGAGGATGTCGTTCCCTTCACCGCCGGTCAGTTCAACTCGGCCCGCGAAGGCGTTATCGAGGCTCTTGATGGTGACGGTGTCGTTACCGTTGTTGCCGTTGACGATCAACGAGTTCACTCCGCCGATGTTGAAGTTCAACGGCATCAGGTTGCCGATGAGCGAATCGAAGCGTTCGACGCCGTTGCCCGGCACATCGCTGAGCGTGACGTTGTCGTTGCTCGACGGGAGATCGAAGATGAACTCAGACGTCGCGGTTCCATCGAGCGACGCGCGACCAATGTTCTTGAACGTGATCAGCGAAGCGGCTTGCACTTGAGGGCCGCTCCCCAAGTTGTTGTCTTTGATAAGCGTGAAGTTTCCGGTGAAGCGAGTTGTCGGGCGATAGGTCACCGAGTCGAACTTCGCACCGCTGTTGCGCACGATGATCGCGTCGGACGGGCCGGGGGTGCCGTCGTAGTTGATCCCGCCGGTGTAGCGTGATGTGCCGCCAGCGAAATCGACGATGAGCGTGTCGCTGCCCAAGCCGCCGATGACATTGAGCACTCCGGTGTAGTTAGCGGCGATGCTATTGACCTGAATGGTGTCGTTGCCGAGTCCGCCATTGATCGTGACCGACGTGGCCGCAGCGATCGAGAACGTCGTGGTTTCAAACGATGTGCTCGACAGCTTCATCGTGTTGGCGTCCACTTCCGAGAGCGTGGCCACATCGTTGGTCTTCGGCATGTTGAGGACCACATCCTTCGGCGTGCCGTCGATCGTCAGCGAGTCGATGCCGGTAAAGATCAACTTCGACTTCACCGTCTGTCCGTTGCGGAACTGCACGTTGCCGTCGGTCTTGTTGTCGTAGTTGACCGTGTAAGAATCGAACGCCTCGTTGAGTCCCTTAATGTTGAGCGAATCAAAACCCGCTCCACCGTTGTAGGTGACGTTGAATGGCAGCGGACCGTTGCTGAAATCGAGCGTCAGCTTGTCGTCGCCGTTGCCGGCATTGAAGACCACGTTGGACACGCCGGCCAGCGAATAGGGGATCGTCTTTCCTTCAACGGTGATCAACAGGTTGTTGTGGTCATTCGGATCGAGGACCACAGTGATGTCGTCATCCGTATTGCCACCGACGGCTCCGACGTCCGTGATCGTGATGGTTTTGTTCGGCGACACACCACTCGTCACGATCGTCGTGCTGAGGTACAGCCAATCGTCCGTCGCCCCGTTAGTTTCTGCGTTGCCTGCCAAATCGGTGATGCTCGTGCCAG
>JAYUFI010000612.1:0-1727 GCA_043738805.1 Planctomycetaceae bacterium
CTGGTCACGATCAACTGCGGCAGGTTGCTTTTCGATTTGGGTGTCGCGGACGTTGGCTCGTCGCGTCGTGGTGGCGGGTTGTCGCCGGGGCGCGGCGGACGGTTTTCTCCGGGACGCGGTGGAGGCGGAGGCCGACGATCGTTGCCCGCACCTCCTCCGGGGCCGCGGCGTCTCAGCGAGTACGTTTCGTTGGTCGTTGAACCGTTCGTGTCGATGAACGTGAACTGCGCCGAGCCATCATCAGCGAGGACGTAGCTCACCGAGCCTTTCTTGCCGCGCACGTCATACGTCAGGACGTAGCTGCCGGGCTTGGTCTCTTGGAAGTCGGTGATCTTCGCGTCGCGGAGTGGCCGGAGATCGGGACGGATCGGTTCGGCTCGCGGTTGCGGATCGACTTGGCCATCGCGCTCGGTCACTTCGCCGAAGAAGCCGCCGTTGAGATAGGGGTACTTCTTCGTCGCGTGGTAGTGGTAGTTGCCTTGCTTGTCCTTGTGCCCGTTGAGTGCATCCAACCCGACGACCTTGGAACCGTCCGGTTCGTCGTAGCCGTAGATCGGATAGCCATCGAGCGCGTAGGCGATCGGCAGGCCCTTGCCGATGGTCTTTTCCAAATGCACCGGCGCGATGTGATAGTGGTAGTCGTCGGCTCGACCGCAGTGGCCGCCGAACTCGTCAAGTTCGCCGATGAGATACGAGTCCTCGCCGCGATTGTTGAGCGGGTTGAAGATTGGGACTCCGTTCGCCGCGAGCGCAATCGCTCCGCGCAGGAATCTGCCTTTGGTGGATTGCGGATTTTTGGCCGGGATCGGATGCAGCGGGATCTGCCAGGAGTTCTCACCGAAATACTTCTGCGGCAACGGCACCTGCTGCTGCCACGCGGTGATGCCGACCATCAGGCGATGATCGGGAATGCCATTGGATTCGACGACGAAGAAGCGGTCGTTCCAGCGAGTTTTGATCGCCTTGAGTTTGACGAATGCTTCAAACGCCTTCGCCATGTCGGGAGTTTTGTCTTCGTCAAGACGTGCCTTCGCTTGATCGAGCTGAGCCAGCAGCAACGGCAATTCATTCACTTCGAGCACATCCGTCTCAGCGCGATCTTCGGCATCGGTTCGAGCTTGCTCATTGTTGGCTGGTGCGACTTGCGGCTTCCGAGGCGAATGGCCGGGATGTGCGATGGCGAACGAACTCGTCCAAAGCGAGGCCAGCAACGTGGTGAATGACATCATGAATCGGAACATGCAGAACTCCTGCGTGAGGTATTCGTGATCGGGACCGAGTGGCTTGTCGCCACGTTCGCCAGAACGTGGGTCGAGAGTCTTTTGAACCCACGCTCTGGCGAGCGTGGCGACCTCGTGGTCGCGCTACCTCGTTAAGGCCGAAGGTGTTGTTTGTCTTTCAACATTGTAGTGCGACGCTCCGTGTCGCAACTCACGACGCGGAGCGTCGTGCCACACTTTTGCGGCTTCGCCGTCCTACTCCTCTTCCACAGCTTGATCCGAGCGGCTGCTCTTCAACGAGCGTCATTCGCAGCGCCAGACGCTCAGAACCGTAGGGCCTCTCGACGAATCGCATTTAATGAGGCCGCTATGCACCGAGTAAGTGACCTCGACTCGCTGGGGGTCTCGGAAACCGCGCTTCCTAACCGTCACGATCAAGCGGCTCGATTCCGAAGCGCGATCATCTGGGTTCTGAATGGGCGGAAGCTGAACATCATACGCCTCACG
>JAYUFI010000613.1:0-1725 GCA_043738805.1 Planctomycetaceae bacterium
GCCCGGCGTTGCCCATGTTCTTGATCTTGGCTTCGTACAGATGCGACAGCTCATGCTTCTCGGTCTGCGAGCGGAACCGCAGTTCGTCGATGTGGTCGAGAATCTCCCGCAGGTTGTAGCCCGACTGAATCTTGTTCTTGATCTCCCCGAAAATCTGTCCGATCTTGTATTCGATCGTGTTCGGCCCGCTCGCCTTCTGCGTGAAGCCGTGCAAGTACGGAAAGAGCTTTTGATTGACGAAGTCCCGCAGGTCGTCGCCGGTCTGCGCCTGGTTGTGGTCGATCAGCCCGTCAGCCCACTTCGGCGCGGCCCAGCTTTCCCAGCGGTACGGCTTGTCGAGGATGAAGGTGTACTTCTTCCCTTCCAGCGCGGCTTCGTCGGATTTGTCCTGCTCCAACCCGTCGAGGTACTTCAGGAACAACAGCCAAGAGGTCTGCTCGGTGTAGTCCAACTCACTGGAACACCCCGCCTCTTTCCAAAGGACGTCGTCGATGTTCTTGAAGGCTTGCTCAAACATGGGTGGCTTGGTTCTCGAAACGTAGACGCAAACAATGTTGTCACGTCGGAAATGGCGAGCCGGCACTTGCTCGGCAGGTGGTGTCCAACTCGACAGAACAGCCATCATGTCCTTCGCAGCGATAAACCACAAACCTGCCACGGTCGCTCACCCAATTCAGTCGCGGCGAACTCCTGCCAACCGGCAACTCAAGAGCACATCGGACGCACTCTTGAGGCAGTGTTTCGACGAGCGAGAGTGTGGTTCGACGCTCCGCGTCGAAACTCACGACGCGGAGCGTCGTGCCACACTGAAGACGTAAGCTGTTCCTCACGCGGTCATGAATGAGATGTTTAACCGCTACGCCGATCGGCGTGCATGCCTACGCCGATGGCGTTAAACAACAATGGTCGCATTTGAGGCCGCATGAGGTTTAAGCTGCCAAGTCAATTTTTGAGGCTTCGTAGGACAGCGTCGAGAATTCGATTTGGCCACCACGAATAAAGTTTGGCCGCGAGTTGGTTCAAAATTGGTCAGCGCAGCACCGATCCTGACGACGAATTAAGTCAGTCATGACGGCGAATTTAGCTGACGCAAACGTCACTTTTGCTCCGTCAGAGTTCCGTGAACGCGATGAGTTTCGCAAGACCTGATCTGGCTTGGACTTCGCGAAGGATTGTGAACTCATCATCGCTTTCCGTGTGGATTCGGACTCTGCGTCGGTTGCTTGGTTGGCACGATGCCTGCAATTGAATTGCCGACGACGCGAATGATGATTCGACCGATGAATGACGTCGAAAGCGTCAAATCGAACTCATTTAAGAGCGTCTGTTTTTTCATCTGCCAACTTTCACACCATCTACTCAACTGGGTGCAAATCTCTCGTCGCATTTGTGACGGCGTGGGACCGTGGAGCATCCAGTGTTGACCACCAGGAAGGGAAATTATGTTTCAAACATTTCTGTCGAACGTCGGGCACAACTTGTTCAAGCCGCTGCTGCTCTTCTTCTATGCGGGGTTCGCGATCCCGTTGCTCAAAGTGAAGTTCGAGTTTCCGAAAGTGCTGTATCAAGGTTTGACCATCTATTTGCTGCTCGCGATCGGCTGGCACGGTGGTGAAGAACTCGCGTCGCTTGAGCCCAGCCAATATGCGCAAGCGGCAGGATTCATGTTGATCGGCTTTGCGACCAACACGGTCATCGGGGTTATGGCCTACGCCCTGCTGCGGA
>JAYUFI010000614.1:0-1722 GCA_043738805.1 Planctomycetaceae bacterium
CTCGTACGAAGAAGCGTGCCGACGCGATCATCGCCAAGGGAGCCGGTTGGGCCGAATCGCCGAAAGCCCTTGCCGAACAATGCGACGTGATCTTTTCAATTGTCGGATTCCCCAGCGATGTTCGCGAAGTGGTGCTCGGAGCCAACGGAGCACTCGCAGGCTCGAAGCCGGGAAACATCTTGGTCGATATGACGACCAGCGAACCGTCGCTCGCGGTTGAGATCGCTGATGCGGCGAAGGCGAAGGGTGTCTTCAGCGTCGATGCTCCGGTTTCCGGCGGTGACATCGGTGCGAAGAACGCCGCGCTGTCGATCATGATCGGCGGCGATAAAGAGATCGTCGAAGCGTTGCAGCCCTGCTTCGCGGCGATGGGCAAGACGATCATCCATCAAGGTGGCCCAGGAGCCGGGCAGCACACGAAGATGGTGAATCAGATTCTGATTGCCAGCAACATGGTCGGCGTCTGCGAAGCATTGTTATACGGCTACAAGTCGGGGCTCGATTTGGAGACGGTGATGAAGTCCGTTTCGGTCGGCGCGGCGGGAAGCTGGTCGCTGTCGAACCTCGGCCCGCGCATCATGGCGAACAACTTCGATCCCGGCTTCTTCGTCGAACACTTCATCAAAGACATGGGGATTGCGCTCGAAGAGGCCAAGCGGATGAATCTCGCTCTCCCCGGATTGGCGATGGGAAATCAGCTTTACTTGTCGTTGAAGGCTCAAGGTGGCGGACGGCTAGGAACACACGCGCTGCAACTGGCGCTGTCACGGATGTCGGACATTGATTGGAAAGCTCGATAGAGCGACCCGAACACAAGCACTCAAACACAGAGAAAACAGATCATGGCAAGCAAAGGGGAAATGTTCGCAGGACTGACAGTCGCGATGGTCACTCCATTCAAAGGAGGAGCACTCGACGAAGCGGGCCTGCGTCAGTTGGTCGATTGGCATGTCGAACAAGGAACCGATGTGATTTGTCCCGTCGGCACAACGGGTGAAAGCCCAACGCTGTCGCACGACGAGCATCATCGCGTCATCGATATTGTCTGCGAACAAGCTCGCGGACGTATCAAGGTAGTCGCTGGCACCGGTTCCAACAGCACTGCGGAAGCGATCGAACTGACGGTTGCCGCAAAGAAGTCGGGGGCGAACGGAGCGCTCGTCGTCGGGCCATACTACAACAAGCCGACGATGGAAGGCTTCTATCAACACTTCAAAGCGATTACCGAAGCGTGCGATCTGCCGATCATTCTCTACAACATTCCGGGGCGCACGGCCAAGAACATCGAGCCGGAAACGATCGCCCGCATCGGCGAACTGTCGAGCATTGTCGCGGTGAAAGAATCAACCGGCTCAATGGACCAAGCCTCGCAAGTTCTGGCGTTGAGCAACCTCACGCTGCTCTCTGGCGACGACAGCCTGACACTGCCACTGCTCGCTCTCGGCGGACGTGGTGTTGTCTCCGTCGTTGGCAACATCGTGCCGAAGGACGTCAAAGCACTGCTTGCCGCTTGGGACAAAGGTGACATCGCGACCGCTCAAACGTGGCACCGCAAACTGTTCCCGCTCTGCCGCGACATGCTGGGACTTTCGACGAATCCGATTCCGTTGAAAGCGGCCATGCAATTGCTCGGTCGCGACACGGGTGAGGTTCGGTTGCCGCTGACACCGCTAGATGCCAAGCAGCAAGAGAGCTTGATCGGCACGTTGAAGAAGTATGGGC
>JAYUFI010000615.1:0-4612 GCA_043738805.1 Planctomycetaceae bacterium
CCGCTCGTGGGGCTGGTTTCCAACCTGCCCGCCACTCTTCGATTCGTTTAATTCAGGCAGGTTGAAAACCTGCCCCACGAGTAGATCGCCTGCGATCTGCTCACGCAGAAATTCGTCATAAGGCTTATCCGCATTGAACGCATTGATGACGTAGTTGCGGTATCGCCACGCATGAAGAGCCGGGAAGTCGGCCGTCTCGCCCGCCGTGTCGGCGTATCGCACAACATCCAACCAATGCCGAGCCCACTTCTCGCCATAAGCGGGCGACGCCAGCAACCGATCGACCAAAAGCTCAAACGCCTGCGGTGATTCGTCGGCCAGAAACTCATCGACCGCTTCCGGCGACGGTGGCAAACCGGTGAGATCGAAACTCGCTCGCCGAATCAGCGTCCGCTTGTCAGCGCGCGGTATGCCGTGCTTCACCTTCAAAAAACGATCAATCGGATTTGCACCTGACGCCGATCCGTTCGGCGGCGCGATTGCCTTCGGCGACACGAACGCCCAATGTTGCTCCGATCGAAAGGCCTCAACTTTCGTCGGCCACTTGGCTCCCGCTTTGATCCACGTTTCAAAGTCGGCGACGACTGACGGCGGCAACGCTTTGTCGGGAGGCATCGCCGACGCACCCTCTTCACGCCGAATCGCCTTTAACAGCAAGCTCTCATCAGGCTGTCCGGGCACAATCGAGAAACCGCTTTCGCCTCCTTTGAGCAACGCTTCCAACGAATCCACTCGCAACTTACCGCTCGTCTTCAATCCGCCGTGACAACGAAAACAGGTCTCCGCAAGTACCGGGCGAATCTTCTTTTCAAAGAAGACTTCGCCAACATCCTCTGCAAGCGAAAGCCGAGTCGCTGTCGCGATGACGGCGACGACAACAAAGAGAAAACGGCACGACGTCAGATTCATACGGCCTCCACAACATTTCACGAGGGCGGGAGTGTAAGACCGGGAGCCGGTGGCTAGTAGGTTGAGACTCCGTCCCGACGTTTGCGGCAAGCGACGACAGGAAAAGAAAACGATTGCAGGGGTCTGGACGGAGTCCCAACTTACGACACGGTGTCGCAGCCTGTCGTCTGATTGCGGCGTTGATATCATGGCCGTCGCGTTGGATTCTGGCCTTGAGTTGGGATGTGTTTGATGCAGACGAATGATTGGAATCCGGCAAATTGGAAAGGCCCGTTCGTGCCAAAGGGGACGTTGCTGGTGATCCAGGGAGCCGATCAGGGTGCTCGCTTTGAACTCGATGAGTTCGAGGTCACGCTTGGTCGCGGCGCACGCAATCCGATTCGGCTGATGGATGATGAGATTTCACGGACGCACGCCAAAATTTCGTTCGATCAGGCGGCTGAATGCTTTGTCGTGACCGATCAGCACAGTTCCAACGGTACGTTCGTCAATGGCGAGGCAGTGCAAGCTCGAAAATTGGTCCACGGCGATCAGATTGCGATTGGCCGATCGGCGCTGCTGTTTCAAAACGACTCACCAGCGGCACCGGCGAAAAGCATCGCCGAGAACCTTGATCTGTTTGTGCTCGACGATGTGCGCGATCGTTCCAGCATCGTCGGCGAAGTGAGTCGCGAAGTCGGCGAGCAAGTGCTACGCGACGCGACGGCGATCATTCGCTCGACGTCGGTCGCGCAGACGCTGGCCAATTTGCAGGTGCTGTATCGCATCACCGAAGAGGCGGTCGCTCCGACGCTGTCGCTCGATCAGTTGTTGCACCGCATTCTCGATTTGACGATCGAAGTCGTCGGAGCCGATCGCGGCTGCGTGCTCGTGAACGATCCGCGGACCAGTCGGCTGTCGCCGCAAGCGTTCTCGCACCGTCGCGGCTTTGAGACTGATCGCCCGATGCCAGTCTCGCGGAGTATTGTCGATTACGTGCTCAAGCGCGGTCAGGGCGTCCGCACATCCGATGCGCCGCACGATCAACGTTTCTCCGGCCAGAGCATCATGCAGGTTGGCATTCGCGAGGCGATGTGCGTGCCGATGCAAGGCCGCTACGAATTGATGGGGGTGTTGTATCTCGACACGACAACGCCGTCCGATCAGTTTCAGCGAGCGGATTCGGACGAGTCTCGCTTCAACGAGGACAAGCTGCATTTACTTGTGGCGATCGGGCGACAGACAGCGCTCGCCGTTGAGGATCACCGCTTTCAAGATGCGTTCGTCAAAGCCGAACGGCTGGCGGCGGTCGGTCAGACGATCGCAATCCTGTCGCACCACATCAAGAACATTTTGCAGGGAGTTCGCGGCGGCAGTTATCTGATCGACATGGGGCTCAAGCAGCACGACGAATCGCTCATCGGTCGCGGCTGGCAGATCGTGGAAAAGAATCAGGAGCGGATCTATCAGATGGTCATGGACATGCTCAGTTATAGCGCCGAGCGAAAGCCCGCGCTGGAGTTGGCGAACGTGAATGACACGGTTCACGATGTCTGTGAGCTGATGGAGTCGCGCGCGAAAGAATGCGAAGTCGAACTCGTTTGCAAGCTGTCGGCAGACGTTCCTGAATTCCTGTTCGACCCTGAAGGGATTCATCGCGCGGTATTAAACATCGTCACAAACGCGATCGACGCCGCCGAAGGGACGCCCGGCGGGCGAGTGCTTGTCGAAACCAGTTACGCGGTGGAAACGGATGAACTCACGGTCACAGTGCAAGACAACGGTCCCGGCATTCCAGCCGCTCAGTTGCCGTTGCTGTTCAACATCTTTGAATCCACGAAGGGTTCGAGCGGCACTGGGCTGGGCTTAGCCGTATCACAGAAAATCATCCGCGAGCACGGCGGCGACCTCTTCGTCGAAAGCACTGAAGGCGCGGGAGCCTCATTTCGCTTGGTGATCGCACGACTGGAAGACGAAGGTTCGGGTTCATCGAAAACGTTGGCATGAGCGACCGAAGAATCCGCAGCACTGGTAGCTCGTCCGTGCCGTCAGCGGGAAGAAAAGCAGACGGGCCGCCTGCTCTACGTTGCTAAACCGCAGCGATCTCTTCCAGCAAACTCGCTCGCCGATAACGTTCGGGGATGTCACCGAGATTTCGGTGAGCGATCAGTTCTGCCACGATGCTGACGGCGATTTCGGGAACGGTCTGCGACCCGATATCAAAGCCCAGCGGAGCATTCACGCGGCCGATTGCTTCGCGCGAGATGCCTTCGCGGAGCAAGTCTTCAAAGATCATTTTGATCTTTCGATGGCTGCCGATCATGCCGACATAGCGCGCCGGAGTCTCTGCAAGGTGATACAGGGCTTGCTCATCGTGATGATGGCCGCGAGTCACGATCAGGCAGTACGTGTTGTGATCGACATCGAGCCCGCTCAGTGCGCCGTCGATGTCACCGACAATCAAACGCTTCGCTTGGGGGAAACGATCCGAATTGCAGTATTGCTCGCGGTCATCGACGACCCAGACATCGAAGTCGCACGCGGCAGCGAGTTCGGCCACTCGTTGACCGACGTGTCCCGCGCCGACGATCAGCAGCCGACACCGTCGCAAGTGCGGCAAGAATGACACCCCGCCCGCGACATACGGCCGAGGGCGTTGCAGCAGCGGGCGAAGATTTTGCTGAACGGCGTCTAGCAGTTGAGCAGTCGCGACTGAACCTGCCGTTCGAAATGAAGGACCGGTCGCCGCCATGACTTCGGCTTTGTCGTTGATCAAATAACGATCGCCCGGTTGTCCCGCAGCCTTGTCCGTATCAAGCACGATTGCCTCGGTGCAGCCCGTGTCGGCGGCAATCAGATCCATGACCTGCCGGTAGTAACCGAAGTCTGCTTCTGATCTCACGGGGTCAATGAGCATCTTCATCCGACCGCCGCAAATCAGACCGTCATCCCAACCGTAATCGCTGTCGAGATTGAACGTGAGCAGTTCGGTCTCGCCCTCATCAAGCAAACGGAGCGCGCGCCGCTTCACTTCCGCTTCGACGCAGCCGCCGCCGAGAGTCCCAACTTGCGAGCCGTCCGGAAAAACCAGCATCGTGGCTCCGGCCTTCTGAGGCGTTGAACCACGAGTCTCGGCCAACGCCGTAAACGCGACAGGCTGATGCCGTGAAACCGCTTCGCTCAATTGTTGCAACACGTGATTCATGAAGACTCTGCAGAGGTTCGCTGTTGGCCGAAAACCCAACCAGCCTTGTCACCTGACGCGTCAGCGAGGACGAATGCGTCACAGGACTCAGGAATGCCCGTGTCTTGAAGCGTCCGCCCTCGCTGACGCTTCGGGTGACGAGGCGGAGGTGGCATTCCAAACAAAAAGGTCTTCTCACGCGAGTGAGAAGACCTTTTTTATTTCGATCATCAAATGTTGGACGTTAGACATGCACGGTGGATTGCATTGCGAGATCCGAATCAAAGCTGAGATCGGAAATCATCAACGGTTCGCACTCCAAGTCTGACGTGTCAATTCCCAATTCATCACCATCCCAATGAAACTCATCGCCGCATGACGCGACATCAAAGTCTGAAATAGCAATTTTGTTTCGGTCCATCACGTTCCGCTCCTCCTGACGAATTGTTCCAGGCATAACACACCTCGCACGAGTGAAAAGAAAATAAAGAAAAAAACAAGCAGTCAATTCTCGACACGATAAGAGATAACGAAAAAGTG
>JAYUFI010000616.1:0-4594 GCA_043738805.1 Planctomycetaceae bacterium
GGTCACAACCTCAGTCATCACTCCCGACGGACGGCAAACCCCAACAAGTGGCAGACCTCAGACATCGCCGATATGCTCGCGATGAACCCTTTTGAAGATTCGGCAAAGAGACCATGACCACGTCTGAAACAAGTCCAGTCGTTCCTGTCGGCGAAGATGCCGCGAGTCCGTTGACGTCTGAATTTCAGCGCGGCTGGTGGCGGCGTTTGCAAGAACTCGTGGAGGAGCGGATCGCGACGGAGCGTGAGGCTGCCGAGCAATATCGTTCCGAGTCAGTCGGCATCGAGCGTGTTTTTGAAAACGATCAACGGACTCGCGCGGAAGAGTACGAACGCGATCGGACGATCCTGCAAGCCGAATATGACAAGGCGGTGATCAACGCCGGGACGACTTACAGCGAAGATCACTCGGTCGCGACGGAAGAATTTGAAGAGGTCATCACCGACTTGCAGCAGCGTGCGGCTGACGAGGTCGCGGCAGCGAAGACGAAGCACGAAGAGGATCAGTGGGTCGTCGTTTCGTATTTCGACGAAGAGGCGGAAGGAAGCCCGAAGCAACAGTACGAAGTCTTCCGCACGAACCTGGAAAAGACACGCGAACAACTGAGGATCGAAGCGGAGGAACTCGAATCGCAAAAGCGATCCGCTGACCTGACGATGCTCAAGCGGCGACAAGGCTTAGAAGTTGATCCGCCGAAACCGGAGAAGCCGGCGTCGAATGATCTCGAAGCGGCATCCGCTCAGTTCCGTGAAGCGTGTGAAGGATTGCGGACGCATTTGGTCGCGTTGCAGAAGTTGCGTATCCCGGCGTTGTTTTCCGGTTGGCGTCCGCATGGTTTGGTGTTTTTGTCGTGGTCAGTGTTGTTCGGGATCATGTCGTTGATTGATCCGGCGGTGCTGCCGATCGAGACCAAGCTTGATCGCGTCGAGTGGCTCGTCTTCAGCGGCGTGGTTTGGTTGTTTCCGATCTCGATCACAATGTGGATTCTGCTGAGCATCGGACGTAATCAATCGATCGCCATTTATGAGCCGCTGTTTGAACGCTACGTCACCGCGCAACGAGCACGGCAACGCTGGCAAAAGTTGTCCGATGCGGAACTCAAACAGAAGGAAGAAGTGTTCCTCGATTGGCAACGAGTGGTGACTTCGAAGCGTGCGGCTGGAATGAAGCGTGCCGATGATGCCTTGGCCGCATCGTTGCAGACGATCGAAGAGCGTCGTCGCGCCGAGTTCGCGGATGCCAACGCGAAGTACCCGACATTGTTGGATGCGATCACGTTGCAACGCGACCAACGGATGGCTGCGGCGGAGACCGAATATCCGCAGCGTTTGGAAAAGCTCAAACAGCGTTTCGATTGGGAGCTAGATAAGCGGAGCAAACAACACGACGAGGAAGTCGCCGCTTGCACTGATCGGTTTCAAAAGACCTGGCTGCAAATGGCGGCGAGTTGGTTAGAAGGTTGGCAGTTATTGGTCTCGGACGCGGAGCGCGCGAATCAACTTTGCGACGAATGGTTTTGTGATTGGCAAACGCTCGGCAGTGCGCCGCTCAAGTTGCCGATGCAAATTCCGCCCGCGATTCGGCTCGGTGATTTTTCGATCGACCTCGCGATGATCCCGGACGGAGTTCCGCACGAACCGCAGTTGATTCCCGCTCAGACTTCGTTCACGTTGCCGGCTTGCTTGCCGTTTCCGGAACGCCCGTCGTTGCTGCTCAAGGTTGCGGACGAAGGTCGCGCAGCGGCGGTCGAAGTGTTGCAGAACACTATGCTCCGCTTACTGACGACTGTCCCCGGCGGAAAGGTCCGATTCACAATCCTCGATCCGGTTGGACTCGGCGATAACTTCGCGGCGTTCATGCACCTCGCGGACTTCGACGAGTTGATGATCACCGGCCGCATTTGGACCGAGCAGGCTCAGATTGAACAGCGTCTCGCCGACCTGACCGAGCACATGGAGAATGTCTTCCAGAAATATCTCCGCAACGAATTCCGTTCGATTCAGGAATACAACGTTCATGCCGGTGAAGTGGCCGAGCCATATCACATCCTCGTGGTCGCGAACTTCCCGGCGAACTTCAGCGAGCAAGCGGCGCGGCGATTGGTCAGCATTGCGACGAGCGGGCCGCGTTGCGGCGTGTTCGCGCTGATGAGCGTCGATGGCAAGCTGCGATTGCCGCTGAACTTTGATCTGAAAGATTTGGAAGACAACGCGACCGTGTTTGATTGGGCGAAAGCGACGTCTGATCGTGAGGCTCAGTTTGTCGCGAGGGACGAAGAACTCAAGTTGCTGCCGCTGACGCTCGATCGTCCGCCGGAACCGGAGTTGTTCACGAAGCTCGTGCGCGCCGCCGGTCATGAATCGAAAGACGCTCGCCGAGTCGAAGTCGCCTTTGAACGGATTGCACCGAAGGACGTCAATCTGTGGACGAGCGACAGTCGAGGCGGGCTGGATGTGCCGCTCGGTCGAGCGGGGGCGACGAAGTTGCAGAATCTTCGTTTGGGTAAAGGAACGTCGCAGCACGTGCTCATCGCCGGGAAGACCGGTTCCGGCAAATCAACGTTCCTGCACATTCTGATCACGAACGCCGCGCTGCATTACGGGCCGGATCAGCTTGAATTTTATCTGATCGACTTTAAGAAAGGTGTCGAATTCAAAACGTATGCGACGCATGGACTGCCGCACGCGCGCGTCATCGCGATCGAAAGCGATCGCGAGTTCGGCGTCAGCGTGCTCGAACGTTTGGACGCGATTCTAAAAGAACGCGGCGATTTGTTTCGTGATACCGGCGTGCAAGATTTGGCCGGATATCGCGATGCTCGACCGCAGGAGCGGATGCCGCGCATCCTGTTGGTCGTTGACGAGTTTCAAGAGTTCTTCGTCGAAGATGACAAGCACTCGCAGACCGCCGCGCTGATGCTCGATCGGCTCGTGCGACAAGGTCGCGCGTTCGGCATTCATGTGTTGCTCGGATCGCAAACGCTCGGCGGAGCGTACTCGTTGGCACGCAGTACGCTCGGTCAAATGGCGGTGCGCATCGCGTTGCAGTGCAGCGAGAGTGACGCGCACTTGATTCTCAGCGAAGACAATACCGCCGCACGTTTGCTGACTCGACCGGGCGAAGCGATCTACAACGACGCGAACGGTTTGGTCGAAGGGAATCACCCGTTTCAAATCGCGTGGTTGCCCGATTCGCGCCGCGACGTGCATCTCGACAGAATTCAGGAACTCACGACTCGTCGCGAAGTTCGCATGTCGCCGGCGATCATCTTTGAAGGAAACATCCCGGCCGATCCGCGTCGCAACAACGACTTGGAAGCGCTCATCGACACGCCGTTGTGGGACGCTCCGCAACAACAACAGATCGCGTGGCTCGGTGAGGCGGTCGCGATCAAAGACCCAACGACTGTCAGCTTTCATCAACAAGGGGGTCAGAATCTGCTCATTGTCGGACAAGCGGAACCGGCAGCGGTCGGCATGTTGGCTGCGGGCATCGTCAGCTTGGCGTGTCAGTTACCGCCAGTGTTTTCTAGCACGACGCGCGAGCGAGTGGTCGAAACGGAAGCGGATGCCAGAAGCGGGGGGCAAGAGAAAGATTTCACCACGGAGACACGGAGGCACGGAGAAGAGCAAGGGAGAGGGAACGGGGAACAGGAAACAAGAGATCGGAAGCAAGACGGCTGCGCTCAGTTCATCATTCTCGACGGGAGTATTGGCGACGCGGTGTCGTTGCAGACTTGGTTGCAGTTGCAGCAAGCGCTGCCACACGAAATGCGAATTGGCGATCCGCGTGATGTTCCTGAAGTTCTCGCGGGACTCAGTGCCGAGATGTCGCGTCGTGAGAAGTCGGCTTCGCGCGATCATGCCCCGATCTTTGTTGTCGTGTTCAATGTCGGTCGGTTCCGTGACCTGCGAAAGTCGGATGACGACTTCGGCTTTAGCCTGAGCAGCGGTGGTGAGAAGAAAGTCAGTCCGAGCAAAATGTTTCTCGACCTGCTGAAGAATGGGCCGGGCTTGGGCATTCATTGGCTGATTTGGAGCGACACGTACAACAACGTCAGCCGTTGGTTCAGCTCGCAATCGCTGCGCGAATTTGAACTGCGAATCGTCTTCCAAATGAGTGCGTCGGATTCGAGCAACCTCATCGACAGCCCGGTCGCCGGTCGACTCGGAACGAATCGAGCGATCTTGCACATGGTCGATCAAGGAACGAACGAAAAGTTCCGACCGTATGGCCCGCCGCCCTCCGAATGGCTCGAAGATGTCGCGCGGCGTTGGCAACTTCTCGCAACGGATCTCACGCCTGCGAACACTTCCGTGAATGACAACCTCGCTCAGTTCACGATTGTTTGAGGTCACCTCGCGAGTGGAGAGCTCACGCTGTCACGACTAAATTTTTGAGTTGACTCAGAGTGGCAAGACGCTCCGCGTCGTGAATTCGCGACGCAGAGCGTCGCGCCACAATGAAGCAATCCCAACTTTTTGCTGTGACAAAGCACTAGAGCAGTTCCATCGGAGGTCTAGCGCGATCTTGGTAAGCCCGGTAGATTAGGGGTCATCTTAAGGAGGAGGTTTCATGGATCCCTACAGCACAG
>JAYUFI010000617.1:0-12173 GCA_043738805.1 Planctomycetaceae bacterium
CGAAGCGGTTGCTCGATTTTGGCTTTTATGCACCCACGGTTTATTTCCCGCTCGTGGTTCCCGAAGCCATGATGGTCGAGCCAACTGAAACCGAATCGAAGGCAACACTTGATGCGTTCGCGGATGCCATCCGTGAAATCCTCGGTGAGTCTTCCGTGTTTCTGCACGACGCACCGCACGCGACGCCGGTGTCTCGGCCGAACGAAGTTCAAGCAGGCCGGCAACTCGTGCTGAGTTGGAAGCCATGACCGCTCCCGTCCGTTTGATCCTCGACGAGCCACCGCATTCCGGCACATGGAACATGGCTGTCGACGCCGCGCTGTTAGAAGAATCATTACACAGCGGCACAACGTTCGTCCGTCTGTATCGCTGGGCCGAGCCGACCGTTTCGCTCGGCTATTTTCAGAAGCCGGAAGAAACTCAGACTGACCTGCGATTGAGTCACTTGCCGTGCGTTCGTCGGCTCTCCGGCGGCGGTGCAATCTTGCACGATCAAGAGCAGACTTACTCATGTGTCCTGCCGCCAACACACCAACTTGCCGAGCAACCATCGCGGCTTTACGACTTGATCCACTCACTCGTGGTCGCATTGCTGCGCGAACGCGGCGTTGATGTGCAGCCTCGCGGACGCGATTCGAAGAACAGCGTCGAGCCGTTTCTGTGTTTTTTGCGTGAGGCGTCTCCGGATCTTGTCTTTCACGGACACAAAGTTTTGGGAAGCGCTCAACGGCGACGGCGGGGAGCCGTTCTGCAACACGGCAGTTTGTTACTGCGTTCGTCGGCATCTGCTACAGAATTGCTCGGCTTGAGCGATCTGATAGCGACATTTTGTTGGACGGCGGATGACTCAGCCGAATTGGGACAACGCATGGCTCAGGCAATCGGTGACTCAGTCACTGTTGGCGAATTGCCGCAAGCAGTGTTGTCTCGCGTGTTGTCATCCGGCATCACGTCCGAATTGCCTCCCCCTTGAATCTGCCTAACTCACTGAGTTTGATGACTTTCCGGAGAGACTGATTGACAGTCATAAAATCCGCTGGTAGCGTTCCCCCGCCAATCAAGCGAACGTCGGCCACTTCAGTGCATACATCTCATTCTTTTTGTCTGGCGTTTCCGAAAGTCAGTTCAGTTGCGACGTTGGATCGTTTTCGCTTTCATGTCGCACCCGTTCTGAGCGACACCAATTGATCAAAGCGGGGCAAGGCCATTACTATTCATAAGTTGCGTGTCTGACAGTGACCCAGGAGTGAGCGTCATGCTGCGGGCGGAGTTAAAGGTTATTGGAGGGAAACAACATGGCTCCCTCATTCCATTACAGACTAAGAAATTCTTAGTCGGGCGTGAGCAAGATTGCCAATTGCGTCCCACGAGTGAGTCTGTCAGTCGGCATCACTGTGTTTTTTCAATCGACGACTATGGCATCCGACTCCGCGATCTCGGTAGCACCAACGGCACTTTCGTGAATGGCCAGCGAGTTCAGGGGCAAGTCGTTCTGCAACCCAACGATCGAGTCTTGATTGGCAAACTCGAATTTGAAATTGTGATCGAAGGAACGGCTCAGGCCGTTCAACACGCGCGAGTCGCTTCATCATTCTTGACCGAATCGGGAACTGGTTTTTTGCTCAGCGACCTTGCAGAAATCCCAGAAAACTCCGATGTCGGCAACCAAACAATGCTCGATGTTGGCCCGACAGAAATTCTCGGTAGCTTCCCCGAAGGAGGCGGTGAAACACGAATTCTCAGTGCTGACAGCACTCAAGTGACGTCGCCCAAAATCCCTGTTGTTCCACAAGAAGCACCAATCACCGACGACATCCCCGTCCTGGCTCCTGAAGTCGCGGAAGCCGCAGTCCCACTCGCGGCAAATCAACTGGTTGCTCCGATGCAGCCTGTCGCTCCGCCAATGCCTTCCGGAATGCCGATGGCTCCACAAGCGATGCAGCCTCCCGGTATGCAACCTTATGGGATGCCTGGGATGATGCCTCCCGGCTATCCACAGCCGCAATATATGCAGGCCCCGTTCGCAAATTATGCTCCGCAATATATGCCGAGTCCGTATGGGATGCCGCAACAGCCCTTCATGCCGCAACCGTATGTTGATCCCGCCTACCAGCAGCAGATGGCGTATCAGCAACAACTCGCGCAGCAGCAAATGGCCCAGCAACACGCGATGATGGCCGCTCAGTATGCGGCTTCGCCAGTCCCGCTAGTGGAGGAAATTGAGCCAGAAGAGGAGTCCCCCGTCCCGATGAATGCGACGATCGTACCTCCGACCAGATTGCCTCCACCAGAAGAAACGGGAGTGAAGGCTCCACCACCTCCCCCGCCTGCCGTACCCGCTGCTGAGGGCCAACCGCCGACAGCTCCGCAAGTGAAGCCAAATCAATTAGCCGCAGACATCATCAAGAAGTACATGAACCGCAGTTAGCGATGGTACTCACGTCAAGTCGCCTTGAGGAACTTTTGCCGTGTCCGAACCTAATCCCGCCGCCGCAGCAGCCGATCAACAACGTCGTTATCGCGAGTTCCTGGATCTGCTTCCGCTCGCGCTCAATCTCGCCGGACTCCCGACCAGCGAGGGAACTCGGTACTACTCCGAAGAGCAGATTGAACTGCGCACGAACACAATCAAACACGCATTCAAGTTCGCGCGGCAGATCGCAAAAGATTATATCCAGCGATAAAGCGGCCCTTGGAGCGTCTTCGGCCGATCACTCTGTGGCCGGAACCTTCGAGTCACAGAGTGACTCGTCTACGGTGAGTAATCTCGCGCTTTTTCTTCGATCGGGAACTCTCTGAAACCTGTGCCACTGATGGCCGGTAAGCACGGTCGGATCACGTCAATTGGGTGACGTCAGTTTCGGCCATCACAATTCGACAACGGGATGCCAGGTTGACCGTGGACGTCAGCGAGGTCGAGTTAGTTCAGAGCTGCCTGGCCGGTGACGAGGCGAGTCAGCGAAAGTTCGTGGAGCAATTTCAGGGACTCATCTTCGGCATCTGCGTCCGCATGTTGGGTCACAGTCAGGATGCGGAAGACGTCGCTCAAGAGGTTTTCTTACGAGCATTTCGCAACTTACACCGTTGGGATCAGGTTCGCCCTCTGCGTCCGTGGTTGTTGACAATTGCGGCCAATCGCTGTCGGACTCATTTGGAGGAGCGAGGCCGACGACCGATTCCCTGCGACCTGCAAGCAGACTTGCTGCCGGAACGGCCGACTTCGCAACCTCAAGACAATGCGGAGGAGGTGCAAAACGCGCTGCTCACGTTGCGTCACGAATACCGTCAATGCTTCGTTCTGTTTTATCAACAAGATTTGTCCGTTGAGGAAGTCGCCGAAATTTTGGAGCGTCCGGAAGGGACGATCAAAATTTGGCTGCATCGAGCACGCAAAGAGATCGCCGAATATTTTCGAAAACGAGGATTTCGCCCCAACTGATTTTCGTCGGTTCGCTCAGTCGCGAGTTGAAGAGAGCTAATTATGACCTGTTTCGACTTTGAAGAGTGCTTGCAAACGCAACTTGATTTGCGCGTGCAGCACCATCCAGAAGAACTCATTACCCATGCGATGATCTGTGGCTCGTGTCGCAGTTTGTTGGAACAACTCCAACAGATCGAAGCGGCTACGATGTGCTGGCGCGAGGTTGATCCACCAGTCACTTTGGCAAATGCTGTCGTCGCTGCGTGGAAATCGGTCACGACCATTGAGCCTGAGACGCAGAAAACGAGGTCCGCTCAGCCAGCGATTGTGCCGATGAAAACCGACCTCATCAGCGAATCCAACGCACTCTCGCGAAAACCAAACACCTCCAGTTGGGCTGCGTCATTCGCGATGATCGCTTCAGCAATTGCCGTGTGTGTGATGTTTGCTGTCGGCGGGCAGGTTTCACGAAATACCCAGTACGCGCAGCAGCGAGCGGCGAATGGAGCCACCGTTGCGACAACTCATTCCTCTTCGCAGGAAGAGCCGACAGCAGCCAACGAACGCCAACTGGACGTGCTCTTGCACGATGCTCGTGAGGCTTACTCAGCGCTGGCGTCGCAAGCATTGCAACATGCTTCGACGGCCAACTTTTTGCTGCCGCCAGCAGAGACAACATCCCCGTTCCGAGCCAACGATGTCACGAACGGTTTCCCGGATTCGTTGTCGCGACCGCTGTCTCCTTGGGGACATGAATTGCGGGACGCGTTTGATTCGCTGCTTGACCGAATCTTCACCTCACAGGATTCTTCGACGTGACCTCTTTCAAAATCCTTGGCCACCGACTCAAACGATTGCTCGCGCGAAATGTCGCCAGCATTTGTCTGCTCATCGCGATATTTTCGCCCAATGTGGCGAGAGCGGACGCTCCGTTGCTCACGGAATTGGTCGGGACCGACGTCGGAATTTGCGTGGAAATCAACGGGCTGAAAAAACAATTTGACGACCTCCCCAACGCCGAATGGTTTCGCCGTTTGATTCAATTGCCGTTCGTGAAAGCGTGGCAGCAAGGTCCGGAATACGCCAAGCTTCAAGTGGGTAAAGTCGGACTCGAAGCGCTCGTTGGTCTGCCACTCGATCGCTTTGCGGCGGAGCTTTTTGGCGACTCGGTCTTGTTGGTGATCGTCCCCACCGAGAACGGCAAGCCTGAGGCCATGCTGTTGTCGCGAGCAGAGCGGGATGACTCTTGGGATCGAGTGCTGCGGCTCTGGGATCAGTTGGAAGCTCACGACGTACAGACGATGTCGGCATACGGTCGCAGCTTTCAACGGCGGCGTAAAAAGGTCGATGGCCTGAAAGCTGGCCCGGATCTCTTCACGACAAAAGTCGGTCGGACCCTCGCAATCAGCGAAAGTGAAACACAGATCCGAAGCGTGCTCGCGCGAGCGGACTCCAACACCGGCGCAAATGTTCCCACGAATTTGGCGAACTTCACGCCGTACAAATCCGCGACGGCCGCGTTGCCAGAAGGTTGCTCAATCCGAGTCGTCATGAATCCGCGCGTGTGGGATACCGAGTTTCAAAAGTCCCCGCCCCAGGAAGCCTGGATTTCCGAAGTCTGGAAGAAGCTGGAGTGGTTGTCCGTCGGCGTTGAACTGCATGACGGAGTTGTCTTTCACGCGGTGGTTCATCACGAGACCGGCGGACTCCCTGAGGCTTGGCAACAGGTCGTGCAGGCATCACAAGCAAAGAGCGATCTTGCCGCACGCTTGCCTGCGAACTCGCTACTCGCAGGGGAGATTCAGCTCGATCCCAAGCTGTTCGATTGGATTCGCACACTCGATCAATCGGATCGGAGCCGGCGTGATTGGCAGACGTTTGCAAAAGTTGCTCGCGGCTTGCTGGGACGCGAGCTGTTCGCAGAAGTCTTACCGCACTTCCATCCGAATCTTGGCGGGGCAATTGTTCCAAGCACGGCTCTCAACGAGCAGTCTGCTCCGGTCGATGCGGTGTTGGCTTGGGAGTTCTCGGCCCCACAGAATGAGACCGCAACCGCAGAACAACCGACACTTCGCGAGTCGCTCGATTCGGGTCTGTCCGCGTTATTGAACTTTTCGGCGATGAGTCACAACGGCCAAAACCCCGAATCGGCGGCGGTCATTCGCCGGACATTGCACGAAGGCTCGGTCATCCGTTGGTTAGAAGGGCTTAGCCCTTATCGTCCTGCATTTGGGGTTTTGGAGCGGCATCTTTTGGTGGCGACGAGTCCCCAATTGATCTCTGCATTCCAAATCCAATCAGCGGAAAAATCGCTCGCCACAGAACCGCTTTTCTCGACGGTTCGCTCGCGACACTTTGCAGATCAAACTCAATGGCTGTTCGTCAATGCGTTTGTTGTTCGACAGTTCGTCAACGACAATCGCGAGCCGCTGAGCCGCCAACTCGCCTACTGGCGAAAGATCGAGGTATCGAAGGCTGACAAACATTTGGATCGTTTGACGGAAATGTTGTCGCCGTTCGATGTCGCCTTTTCGGCGATCAAACTCTCTGCCGGTGAAGTTCGTTGGACTTCAGGATTCGTCACTCCGACGCGGTGAACTGGCTTTTGGCTGTTGTGGCGCACGCGGCTCGCGTGCGTTGCAACCACGCACGTGAGCCGCATGCGCCACAGCGGTTGGCTCATGCAATCGTTACGACCGGCGAGATTGCGCCATCTACAAATTGGCCTCAAGAATTACCGCTTTCGTGATCGTCTCAATTTGCCGAGTCTGCGGATGTGTGACAAAGTTCAACGTCGAGTTTGGCCTTCCACTGTGGGGCATTCCCGGCACGGATACCGGACCCGTTTTGGAGACGTTCCGGGATGCAGTTTCCCCTCATTGGAGCAGACTATGCCCGCAGCCACGTTGGACATGGAATTGGTTGTTGAACAACGCCTGGGCGCGAACCGCCGCGTCAACGATCGTCGTAGCTTTCCGTCTCAAGGAAAACCACCCGGAGAAGAACGACGCCAAGGTCAAGAAGGCCGTCGCAAAGTGGAACGCCGCCGCCAAATTGACCCGACAACCTGTGAACGCGACTACACGGGGGACGAGGTCGAATTCATGAGTGCAATGGACACTTACAAACGCCGCAGCGGTCGCGCGTTTCCCACTTGGAGCGAAGTGCTCGAAGTCATCCGCAGCCTCGGCTATCGCAAAGTCGAAGCCCCGTCTGAGATCATCATGAAGTCGTCGTAATCAAATAGCGAACGGGGCGGCGTTAGCCCCGCTTGCCTGAAATCGTTATCTCGACGGGCGTTCAAACATGCGGGCCGCTCGCAGCAGTTTGTCTTCCTCGAAGGGGTCGGCTTGAAGTTGCAGGCCGATTGGAAGACCGGCGGAACTGACTCCGCACGGAATTGAAATTCCCGGAATGCCCGCGAGATTCGCACTGATCGTATAGATGTCGGAGAGATACATCGCCAGCGGATCATTGACCAATTCGCCAAGCTTGAATGCGGGAGTCGAGGCAATCGGCGAGGCGATCACGTCACACTTCGCAAAGGCAGCGTCGAAGTCATTGCAAATCAAGCGGCGGACTTTCAAGGCTTTCAAATAGTAAGCATCGTAGTAGCCGGCCGAGAGCGCGTATGTTCCAAGCATGATGCGGCGTTTGACTTCTGCTCCGAAGCCTTCACCCCGGCTCGCCGAGTACATGTCGATCATGTTGGTGAACTCGGTCGCTCGATGTCCGTAATGGACGCCGTCATAGCGAGCCAAATTGCTCGAAGCTTCGGAGGCTGCGATGAGATAGTACGTTGCAATCGCGTACTTCGAGTGCGGCAATGACAGCTCGACGATCTCGGCACCGAGCGAACGATAGACGTCGAGCGCCTTTCTCGTCGCGGCCTCGACTTCGCGGTCGAGCCCGTCCACGAAGTGCTCTTGGGCAATGCCGACTCGCAAGTTCGTCAGCGGTTGATCGACCGTTTGCGAATAAGCGGGAACAGGCCGATCGACACTCGTCGAATCTCGTTCGTCATGCCCGGCAATCACCTCCAGGAGCAGTGCCGCGCTGGCAACATCGGTCGCGAATGGGCCAATCTGATCGAGCGAACTGGCATAAGCAACGAGCCCATATCGAGAGACTCGGCCATACGTCGGCTTCAGTCCGACAACGCCACAAAAACCGGCGGGCTGACGAATTGATCCGCCAGTATCCGAACCGAGTGAGACCGAAGTCATGTTCGCCGCGACCGCCGCCGCCGATCCACCGCTTGATCCGCCGACGGTGTGTTCGAGGTTCCACGGATTGCGAGTGACTTGAAACGCGGAGTTCTCAGTCGATGAACCCATCGCAAACTCATCAAGATTCGTCTTGCCGACGATGACCGCGTCCGCCGCTTTGAGCCGCTCGATCACATGCGCGTCGTAAGGCGGAATAAAGTTCTGCAACATGCGACTCGCGCACGTTGTCTTCATGCCGGTCGTACACATGTTGTCTTTGATCGCGATCGGCAGCCCCGCGAGTTTTCCGACCGGTTGTCCCGACCGTCGTCGTTCATCAATTGCTTTCGCCTGAATCAGTGCGGCATCGGCAGCCGTCGATAAGAACGCGCCGATTTGTAAATCTCGCGATTGAATCGTTGCGAGTGAGGCTTCGGTCAACGCAACGGCGGTCGTTTCGCCACGTTCGAGTCGAGCCAGTAAGGCTACCGCAGAACGCTCAGGGGTCAGGTCTTCAAATTTCATTTTTGGCCTGCATCAGAGTTCAAGCATCTTCCAAAATCTGTGGGACGACAAAAAAAATGCCATCGGTCTTCGGAGCGTTCGACAGCGACGCGGCTCGCGGCAAAGAGGGCTTCAATTCGTCGTCGCGGAAAACGTTGACGATCTCCGCGACGTGAGCCATCGGAGCGACATCGTCGGTGTTGAGTTCGCTCAGCAGATCAACGTATCCCAAAACTTGTCCGAGCTGTGTCGTGAAAAGATCAAGCTCCGCATCGGACAGCTTGAGCCGAGCGAGATGTGCAACTTTCGTGACGGCAGCTTTGGTCAGCGGTTCGGCCATGAAACGAATCTCCATTCGGTCAGGAACAAAAGCCGGAGTTCTCAGAATGCAAAAACCCGGCTCCGTGACGGGAACCGGGTTTTGAATTTTCAAGAATTGCTCAATACGGCCTTAGCTGGCTTCCGCGAGCGTGAACGGCTTGCGTTTGACGGACTTGATCACTTTCCCGCTGCGGATGCACTTGGTGCAAGCGACAGCTTTCACCGCTCCGCCTTCCGGCTTCTCGATATGAACGGGTTGGAGATTCATGAAAAAGTATCGTTTGGTGATACCAGTTGTCTTGCGACCGTTGCCGCCCAAGTACTTGGCCTTGCCTCGTTCGACCTTGGAATTGCCACGTCCTGGCTTGCGGTCGCAGTAATCACATTTTTGCATTTGGGATGCACCTTCCTGAAACATACCAAGCGGTTGCGTTGGAAAGGCGGGAGTATATTGGTCTCCGAAACCTTTGCAAGGCCGCCAAAACGGTGTTTGTTCGATGAAATCGAGTTCAGTTCAAATCAAGCTCGAATCCTTTCAGAGGGATCCCAACGGTTCGCTGCGGCGAAGAACGCCGGATTCATCGGGCGTTTTGTAATTCCGAAAATGTGAATCTTGCACAGGCTCTTGCGGTCTACTCAATGAATCGTGGCGTCGGAGATTTGTGGGGGGCCGTTGCGTTTGCGGAATCGCTTGATTGTTGGCCGAAATAACGACGGTCTTGAGAGTTCCAACCGCCCGCTGTTCATCGAACAGCACACGTTGATTTACGCTCTGGCACATCCTTCGCTTCCTACTTCCGTTGAGGTGAGCAACGGAGACTCACTGAAGAGGGAGCAAACTTGCCGTCGTTCCGAGAGATTTTGTTTCACATCAAATCTTGAAGACGCACTCGACGGCAAACACAAAAAGGGGAGCAGGTCATGTTGGTACTCACTCGCAAGAAAATGGAAACGATTCGAATTGGCGAAAACATTGTGGTGACCGTCGTGCAAACGGGATCAGGCCGCGTGAAACTGGGGATCGAGGCTCCGGCCAACGTGCGCGTGTTGCGCGGAGAATTGGATTTGATCGAACCGGCGATGTCTGGTTTGTTGGGTGCGAATTTTCGCCGGAATGTGGGACTCCCTTGGGAACTGGTACATGAATTCGGTAACACCTCCAACAACTGACGGTGCTGTGCCCGTCAGTAAAAACGCTGCTGATGATGCACTGACTTTTGCCGCGATCAGCGAGGCGGATCGTCCGACGAATGTTGTGTTCTTTGACGGTGTCTGCGGGTTGTGTAACGGCTTTGTGGACTTTGTTCTGTCCCGCGACCGTCGAGAAACGATCCGCTTCGCTCCGCTGCAAGGCGAGACCGCGAGCCGTCTACAACTGACGCAGCTTTTTGCAAAGCGACCAAACTCGGAGACTCCGGTCTTTGATACGGTCGTCTGGCTGGATGAAGCGGGAGCGATGTTTGTCCGCACGGCGGCGGTCGTGCGAGTGCTCTGGCAACTCGGAGGTGTTTGGTCTGTGATTGGGACGCTGTTGTGGCTGATCCCGCGACCGTTGCGAGACATCGGATACCGCATCGTCTCGGCAAATCGCTACCGGCTGTTTGGTCAGAAAGAGACCTGTCGGTTGCCGACTGCGAACGAGCGTCGCCGATTCCTGCCGTAAGTAACCGCTTGCGACGACCATGTTCGCTCGCAATGATCCCTCGGCCTCTTCAATGGCGTTGCTTGCCAGTGATTTGGATGCCGAGGGATTTGCTTTTTTCAGGCCACGCTGGCTCGTGCGTTTCCTTCGGTCATGGTGAAGACATTTCGGAGACGACGCTGAATGAGCACAGATGATTCTGCTGCCACGAACCGCCACGATATGATACGACCGCGTTGGTGGCCAGTTCCCGCTGCGATTGGGTTAGGTGTGGTGTTGCAACTCGCTTCGATGTGGGCGTTCTCGGAAAACCTGTCGTACTTGGTCTTCACGTCGCTGTTCATCATTTGGCCACTGTCGGTCTTTTTGATCTTGTTGTGGTGGACGTTTTTGTCGCGGCAGACTTGGGAAATTCGAGGTTATGGGCTAATCGCTGTAGCACTGGCGGTTGGTCTGTTCGTCGCGGCCTTTCGATTTGATGAGTTCGACGGTGCGATGACGCCGAAGTTTTCTTGCCGTTGGAAGCCAACGGCGGTTTCCAAAGCAGAGCAGTTCTTCAAAGAGCGCGGCTCGCGAGTGGCTCCGGCCAACGTCGTTGTCGAGGCTGATCCAACCGCTGATGCGATGAGCAAGCCTGACGACTTGAATTCTGCAGACAGTCTTGTGCCGACAGACGAAGACAATCCGCAGTATCTCGGACGAAATCGAGACGGTGTTGTTATCGGTCAGCCGTTGCGAACAGATTGGGGTGTAAAGCTGCCGAAGCAACTCTGGCGGCATCCGATTGGATTGGGCTGGGGTTCGTTCGCAGCGATCGGTCGGCGAGCTTGGACTTTAGAGCAACGTGGGCCGGAAGAGCTGGTTGTCTGCTACGACATTGAGACTGGCGAAGAGCTTTGGTTGCATAGCGACGCGGCGCGCTTTGAAAGTGTGCAAGGAGGCAACGGGCCACGTTCGACTCCGACAATTCATGACGGCAAATGCTATGCGTTGGGAGCGACGGGGATACTCAACTGCCTGGATGCGATGTCCGGAAAAGTCATTTGGACTCGCAACATCTTGGACGATGCAGGTTCCACGAATCTACCGTGGGGACAAGCTGGCTCGCCGTTGATCGTTGATGAGTTGGTGATCGTCGCTCCCGGCAGTAACGACGACGTCAGTAAAACCAAGAACTCGGCGGTCATCGCTTATCGATGTGATACCGGCGAGAAAGTTTGGGCAGCGGGAAACCATTACGGCAGCTACGCGGCTCCGCATCTCGTGACCTTGAACGGTGAGCAGCAAGTGCTGATCTTCGACGGGGTCGGCATCTCGTCGTTATCAGTCGATCAAGGAAAGCCGCTGTGGCAATTCGAATGGACGAACACGCCGCAGATCAACGCGGCTCAACCGCTGATTGTCGATGAGCGTTCGGTGTTGATCGGATCGGGTTACGGACTTGGTTCGGCGCTGCTCGCGGTGACGGGAGCGGCTTCGAGTTGGAAGGTTCAAGATGTGTGGAAGTCGAAACAGTTCAAGCTGAAGTTCGACAGCGCGATGCGGCGAGGTGACTACGTTTACGGACTCGATGAAGGCTTGCTGACGTGCTTGAGTTTGAAGGACGGCAAGCGAGTCTGGAAACAAGGGCGCTACGGATACGGCCAAATTCTGCTCGCGGACGACAAGCTCTTGATCTTGTCGGAAGAAGGCGATGTCGTGCTCGTCCCCGCGTCGCCGGAGCCGCCTCGCGAACTCGCAAAGTTTCGAGCGATCGAAGGCAAGACGTGGAACAATCCGGTACTCGCGAGAGGTAGGCTGCTCGTTCGCAACGCGGAAGAAGCGGCGTGCTACGACCTCAAGTAAAGTGCGTCGCGACGCTCCGCTTCACGACGCGGAGCGTCGTGCCACAATGCGGCCCACGAGCTATTTCGCTGCCTGGGGCTTGGTCAGATCGTTGAGGTCCACCATGCCGACTTCAAACGCATAATTGAATAACTCTGAACGGCTTTTGACGCCGAGTTTCCGAGTCAGTCGCACGCGATAGGTTTCAGCAGTCTTCACACTTAGAAGCAAGTTGTCTGCGACTTGTTGATTT
>JAYUFI010000618.1:0-1713 GCA_043738805.1 Planctomycetaceae bacterium
GTTTGGCAATTCCATTTCGGCCAAGCGATCGTCGAAAGCCCGAACGACTTCGGCCGCATGGGTCGCTTGCCGTCGCATCCGGAGTTGCTGGATTGGCTCGCTGCGGAGCTGCGCGGGGATGACGACACTAGCACGACGCGCGAGCGAGTGGCGTCCGACCACTCGCTTGCGCGTCGTGCTAGTGAGGGATCGCTCAAGCACCTGCATCGCTTGATCGTCACCAGTTCGACGTACCGCCAGCAGTCCGTTCACCGAGAGGACGCCGCCACCATCGACGGCGGCAATCGGTTCTTGTGGCGGATGAATCGGCGACGGTTGGAGGCCGAGGAGATTCGCGATTCGATTCTGGCCGTCTCCGGCCGGATGAATCATCGCATGGACGGGCCGGGCTACTACTTGTTCGCGTTGGAGCAGACCGCTCACTCGCCGCACTACGAGTACCACAAGTTCGATCCCGAAGACGTGGCCTCGCATCGGCGCAGCGTGTATCGGTTCATCGTGCGGTCGCAGCCGGACCCGTACATGACGACGCTCGACTGTGCCGACTCGTCGCAGAGCACGCCGCTGCGGGACGAGACGTTGACCTCGTTGCAAGCGCTGTCGCTGCTCAACAACCGGCTCAGCCTGAGCATGTCTCGGCATTTCGCTCGGCGGCTGGTGGAAGAGAGCAAATCCGGCTCTGACCGCATCGACCTCGCGATGCGGCTGATCGCCGGCCGGTCTCCGACCGATCGCGAGCGAGCCGAGTTCTCGGCCTATGCCGAGAAGCACGGCTTCGAGAATCTCTGCCGGGTGCTGTTCAACGTCAGCGAGTTTGTGTTCGTGGATTGAGCGGGCTGATTGCGGCAGTGAGCAGTTCCGTCAATCCGATCGAGATTTGGATCGGGCTTGAGTCAACTTGTTCATTGCCGTACATCAGCCGCGACTCGATGGGATGAAATGGAGACGGGTATGGCAAGGCGATGGATCGCAGGTGTGTTTTGCTGGACGATGTTGTTCGTGATGTCTGGGCTGCATAAGACATCTTCCGTGCAAGCCGATGAGTCGTCCGCCAAGTTGTCGGCAAGTCAGTTGAGCGAATTGGGCGATCCCGCTCATTGGGAATTCACTGGTCAGCAAGCATTTTCCTCAGAGAGACTGCGACAGGCGTTGGCGGAAGACATCGAAGTGCTCGCGGCCTTTGCGTCACCGAACAGCGAAAGCCAATTGCTGGAAGCTGTCACCAAGCAACTGACGCTGGGATACCAGACGCAAGGGTTTGTTCAGGCTCAGGTCACAACGGCTGTCGCTGTCGAACGCGATCGGACTCGGTTGCAGGTGCGGATCAAAGAGGGCACACGCTATGTCCGAGGGAACTGCCTATTCACAGCACCTCCGAAAGCAGACCTCGAAACGCTGCGGTTGTGGTGCCTCATCACGCCAGAAAGTCTCAACCTGCGTGACGAGGCAAGGACTCGATCATTGTCAGGAAGCCAACGTCTAAAACCTGCGCCGATTTGGAACGTTGGCGTGCAAGTCGGACAGATCGAATGGATGAAAACCTCTCTGGAAACATGCGTGCGAAACGCATTGATCGCTCAAGGTTTTTTCGCTCCGGAGTTCGATGTGCGGCTCACTCAAGATGATGAGGCTCATCGCATCAACGCCGAAGTCCGCATTCATTCGGTCGGTCAGAAAGCACGAGTCGGTCAAATCATTGTGCTGGGTTTGGAA
>JAYUFI010000619.1:0-12153 GCA_043738805.1 Planctomycetaceae bacterium
GCCGTGGGTGTTGGCCAGCATCAGATGTGGGCCGCTCAATACTACAAGTTCAATCGCCCGAAACGCTGGTTGAGCAGCAGCGGTCTCGGCACGATGGGCTTCGGGCTTCCCGCCGCAATGGGGGCTCAAGTCGCGCACCCGGAAAGTATCTGCATCGACATCGACGGCGACGGCTCATTCCTGATGAATATTCAAGAACTCGCCACGCTGCATTGTGAGAAGCTGCCCGTCAAAGTGCTGTTACTCAACAATCAGCACCTCGGCATGGTGATGCAGTGGGAAGATCGCTTTATGCAAGGGAAGCGAGCCCACACATACCTCGGTCCGATCGACCATCCGGAAGCTCTCGGCCAAGGAGACGGTTCGATCGGCGTGACGTATCCGAACTTCACGCAACTGGTGCAGGGCTTCGGAGTGATGGCCAAACAAGTCCGCAACAAAGCCGACCTGTCGGCCGCGATTGCGGAGATGCTCGCGCATGACGGCCCGTATGTGCTCGACGTTGTTTGCCCGTACCAAGAGCACGTGCTGCCGATGATCCCCGGCGGCATGACCGTGCGGGACATCATCACTGAGTAATCTGGCACACCGCTCTGCGACGTGAATTGCGATGCAGAGCGTCGCACCACAGTGGTTTCAAAACAACGTCGCCTCACCTGGGAGTCCCGAAGCGAACCCAAGTGAGGCGACTGTTTGATCAGCCCGAAGGCTGATGCGATTGCAGCGATGGCTTACCGTCGCATTGAGACGGGCTTCTCTTTGCGAACCGGCAACTGCCAGGAATCATCCTCGTCAGTTTCGTCGTTCTCATCATTGTCATCGTCGTCGTCCATCACCGGTTGACGTGATTGAGTAGGTAGCGGTCGTTGGAACCCAGCAGCCGGAGCATCATCTCCGAGGTCCAAAGTCTTTGTCTTCGGTGCGGCTGGCTTCGCTGGAGTTGATCGCAAACGCTCCGGTGCGAAATCGACTTGTTGAACAGAGTCGTTATCACCTTCGGCTGGTCCGGTGATTGAGCCTCCCGATGTTGGCAGCAGCTCGTCTTCCGGCATGGCTTGCAATGCTTGCGGCGGAACCGGGACGATCTTTCCAGGTTGATCGGGAGTTGCCTCAGTGGCCGGAATCGGTGCGGGCGGAGTGGGTTGAGCGGCTCCCGTTGGATTCGTGTACGTCGCCGTTCCCATCTCGACCGGGTCCGGACCACCGGCCACAAATTCAGCCGGTACGGTCTTGAGGTGCGGTGCGTCGTAGGCGTGACTGCGAGCCCACGCTTTACGCAATGCTTGAGCATACGACTCCGGATGCGACAAGCTTTCGCTGAGATAAACCTGATCGTCTTGCAGCAGAGTTCCTTTGCGATACTTCAACTCGGTGATCGCACGGTTGTAGCTGACCAAGCTGGTGTAGTAGGCCGTTTCCGCAGTGGCCAAGCTTTGTTGAGATCGCAGTAGTTCGTCCACTTTGGCTCGGCCAGCGTCGTACTGAGCCCGGAACGCTTGTAGTCGCCGTTCTGCGGCGCGTCGTCGATTGAAGTTGGTCTGAGCCGTTTGGAACGAGGAGTCCAATTGACGGAACGCATTCGCCAACTCATGGCTGATTTCATGTTCTTGAATGCCCAACGCGGCTTTCGCTTTCGCGAGCTTCAGTTCCAAATTGCGAACCTGCGAATGAGCGGCTCGAAAACCGAGCGGCATACTGAACTGGAAGCCCAAGCCCCAACCGTTTTGGTTGCCGCTGAGCAAATTGTCGTAGAAGCTGCCGGGGACTTTCGTATTGGGCTTATTACTGTTTCCAAACAATTTGTCGCCCAGGCCGTTCATCTGATAGCGCGATACAAAGTCGAGTCGAGGATTCGTCAAGCTGTGTGCTGCCTCCACCTGAAATTCCAGACTTTGGATGTTCCACTTTTGTTTGCGGAGTTCAACGCGTCGGCAGAGGGCTTCGACCAAACTGCCTCGCCAATCGGGAAGGAACTCTGCCGTCGTCGGCTCATCCGCCGGACGCATGATGCGACCATCGTTGACTGGCAGACCGAGCAGACGCCGCAAGCGGCCCTCCGAATTGTAGAGATTGGCCAGTGAGTCTTCTGTTTTCGCACGAGTCTCAAAATAATTGTCGCGAGCTTGAGCTTCCTCGGCAGCACCACCACCTTCAATTCCTTGATCCAGTTTGTTTTTGACTTCACGCCAAATTCGAAGCGTGCTGTCACGGGAGACAAGATCCGAATCGTATCGCCGGTAAGCAAGATACAACTCCCAATAGACGTCTTCCACATCTTTGGTCAGCCCGATCAACGCTTGCTCAAAGTCAGCCAACGCGAGGTCGGTACGGATGCGCGAAATCACCACACCCTGGTTCACCTGCGGAACGTTCTGCAACGTTGGACGACGACTGATTGGGCCTGCGATGCGTGTGAATTTCACTCCGCTACCAGCCCACAACGGCTTCGTGAGGTCGAATTCGATGCCAGCGAGTCCAGCGTTTTGAGTCGCACTCGGATTGTTCGTGTAGACCGAATTGAAAATTCGATCCAAGCCGGTGCCGGTGCCGTGATTGAAGCCTTGATAGAGCACGTTATGGCTAACTTGGAATTGTGAGCCGTCACCGAAGATCTTGGAAAGTCCTGCTCGGAAGTCCCCCGATTCTGTGATCTGTTGATCGCCCTGTCGAATGCCATTGAAGCTGGTGGTTTCTGAAATCTGTTGGCTGCGTCCCCACAACATGTTCGTGGTGAAGTTCGCATCGAATTCCGAAAGCGCGGCTTCGGGACCGTTCTGGCCGAACAACGTACTCGTGTCTTGCATTGCCGGATCGTAAACCGACTGCACAAAGTCAGGGTTCGTCAGTAGGCGATTGCCTGCCGAAAGGAACTGGCCGTTGTCGCGGATAATTTCGTTGTTACCGAGTGCCGTATGAATCGCTTCTTCGAGACTGATATTCCAAATCTCGTCTTTGCGCGGATTGCGGATGCGCCGCGGCTCGTCCGTGAAGCTGACTTCATCCGGTGTCTCTTCATTGACGGCCGGGTAGTCGATTGACGTAACGACATCTTTGTAGTGCTGCAGTTCCGTCTCACCGACGTAGCTCAGCTTTTTCTCTGATGTCGAGCAACCGACTAACAATCCACTGGTGAGCACCAAAGTGGCCCACACTGACGGTCGCTTGGAAGATCGCAATGGCATTGGGAACGCCCTTAAAAACGAAGCTAGATCGCCAAACCTCGGAGTAGGTATCGGCGGAACAATCGCTACAGCTTTGGTAAGAGTTTCCGGTTATGCGGATTGTTTTGAGCCAGATATCGCGTTTTGGGGGAGCTGGAGAAAGTCGGCGAAGTGTCGATCGGCAAGAATTGCTGGCGGCACTACTCACCGTGTGATTCTCAAGCCGAAGGAAAATCCAACCGCAATCGGTAAACTCTTGCGGCACTTGATTGGCCCACGGAACACAGTGGCTGACAAGCACAAGCGGCTCTCAATAGGAACAAATCGCCGTGGGATATCTGGTCCAATGGATCTTCAATCTGCCGCTTGTCGGAGTGGTGACGAAGCCGATCATGCGGTTGGTCATCAAGCTGGTGGCGATCCCGATCTTTCGCGTCGTGTTGAAGTATTTGATGCGGGTGGAGGTGATCAACGAGGAACTGGAAAAAGATCTGTCGCAGTGGTTCCGCGCGTCTGTCTTGTTGATGATCGCCACGCACAACATGGAGGAAATCCTGTTTCAAACAGGGGCGAAAAACTATCAGTTCGTGACACTGCTCGACGCGATTCTGTTTGGACTCCGGTTGATGTTGGCGATTGGTTGTATTGAAGGGATGCCGGATCAAGAACTCTTTCGACTGATTCATTCCGGCCCGCCGAAACCGAAAGGCAAGGGTGCGCGAGCGGTTGCTCGTGAGATGCGCCAAAATTGGAAAGCGTGGCTGTGGGGCGTGTCCTGCATTTATCTCAGCCGCACGTCGCCGGTGTTTGCGATTGTCTGCGTCTTCAACAAAGGCCCGGCTGGCTGGATCTGTTACAGCATTGCCATCTCACAATATCTATTGATCGGCTTGGTGACGTCGCGCGACCGCGCGCTGGATGTGCTCGCGTCATTCGACGCAGAAGTCGCCGCCCGCCGCGAAGAATTGCTGTCCGACATCAACGGAAGCCCGCGTCATTCGACATTGTCTGATCCGCCGACCGGTGTGTGACATCAAGAAGGTTTCCAACACGACGCGCCAACGAGTGGTCGCGCCTGAATCATTCGCTGATCGGGTCTGAACCACTTGCTGGCGCGTCGTGCTGACATTCGCCTTTGGGCGTTTGACGGCAGGCTGTACAACACCGCGCCCGTTTTTTCGTGAACTCAATGAGTCTTGTCACTGCGATGTCTGAACCCGAACGACAATCTGCTGCTCCGTTGCTGCGCCATGAAGGCGGGCTGCGGTATGTCGTGGAGTCGCTCATCTCGTTGGCTGTCGCCGTGTTGCTCGTGCGGTCGTTTGCGGTTGAAGGCTACATCATCTCGACCGGTTCGATGGCTCCGTATTTGTTGGGCTATCACAAGCAAGTCGTTTGCCCGGACTGTCGGTTTCCATTCGCAGTCGGCGTTCCTGTGGACGAGAGTTACGAAACGAGGGGGCCGGTCCCCTGTCCGAATTGCGGGCAGACTCAGATTGATCTTGAGCATGTCCCACGCAATGAAGGGGATCAACTGCTGGTGCAAAAGTTGGCGTACCTGTTTCGTCAGCCGAAGCGTTGGGAGGTCGTCGTCTTTCAGAATCCGAGCCGTCCCGTTCAAGCCTACGTGAAGCGCGTCATTGGCTTACCGGGTGAAGCGATTCAGGTGATCGCGGGCGACGTTTTCATCAACGGCGAGTTGGTTCGCAAGAACCTCGCCGAACAACGGAGCACGCGCATCGCGATTTGCTCGCAGCAACATCGCCCCGATGGCTGGGACGATCTCCGCTGGCAAGCAGGCGAGCCGTGGCAAACACTCCCAAACGGGTTCGACCTCCGTAACCCGCAGCGTGAGCGAGACCGATCGTTTCCAGACGCATTGAAATCAGAACGACTTGAAGAGTCTGCCCTCGCTGACGCTGCGAGTGTCAAAGACAACGCCGAGCAACCAGCAACTCAATCTCCTTTCGCCTGGATCACCTATCGAGGCGATGCACCACTGCGTGACGGCGCGAAAACTCCGGCCACGCGCGGCCCACAATGGCCGACAGACGATTACGCATACAACGGCTTGTCCGAACGTTCGGCGCGATACTGGAGCCGCGATTTGATGACGGCGATGCAGTTGGAATTGCACAGCGGACGGGGCGAGTTCGTGCTCGTCATGCACGATGGTTGGCAGCCGTTTGAGTTGCGGCTCAATGCCGCAGCGCGCGAGTTGAGTTTGCACGCCGCCGACACTGACGAGCCGCTGCATGTTGAGAGATTAGCGAGCGATCTCTGGCGACGGTGGATCTTGTTGGAGATGTCGCTCTTCGATCGGCAACTGCTGGTCGCCGTCGATGGGCAGACAATTTTTTCTCAGATTCTCCCGCTGCGAACGAATGAGGGGCTGATCGTCGGCGGTTCCGAAACCGGGCCGGTGCCAGTGCGGTTCGGAGCACGTGACTTGCATGTTTCTGTGCGTGATTTGATGTTGTATCGAGACGTCTATTACACGCGCGGCGATGCGCGGCACGGCGTCAAAGAGCCACATCAATTGGCCGATGACGAATACTTTTTCCTGGGGGACAACAGCCCGGTTTCGCTCGACAGCCGCAGTTGGCCGGATGTCGTCGTCCAAGACCACATGCTCTTAGGAAAACCTTTCATGGTGCATCTCCCTTCTCGACCGGGCCGAATCAAACTCGGTTCCGCCGAGTGGCACATCCGCGTTCCCGACTGGGGCCGCATCCGGTACATTCGCTGACCCTTTCGATAGATCGCTAACCCGAAGCGTGAGCGAGGACGAACGCTTCAAAAACGTTTTGAAATTGGAATCACTTGAAGCGTCCGCCCTCACTCACGTACTTTGAGGTTGCGCTATTTGGACACGGAACACACGGACGACACGGAGGAAGGCGGGGGGGGTGTAGCCGAAGTCGTGAGACTTCGGACGTCGCGGGATCGATGCCCGAAATCTCAGAATTTCGGCTACAGACTCGTCTGTCTCCGTGGAATCTGTGTCTTCCGTGCGTTCCGTGTCCAAATAGCGCAACTTCAAAACTCACGCTTCGGGTTAGTAGCGCGATCAACCAGACTGAAAGCTGAACTCAATATGCCTCCTTCCAATCCTACAAAGCCGAATTCGCCGGACGCCGCAAAGCCAGCCGCTCGCCAAGAGAGCACGCGGGAAACGGTCGAGTCGATCGTCGTCGCCTTCTTACTCGCGTTTCTCTTCCGCGCCTTCGAGGCCGAAGCGTTCGTGATCCCGACCGGCTCAATGGCCCCGACGCTTTACGGTCGTCACAAGGAAACGAACTGCGAACAGTGCGGGCATCTCATCACGATCGGTGCGAGTGAAGAAGTGGATGACGCGGGTTATCTCCGCAGTCGTTTGGAAACGTCGCTCTGCCCAAATTGTCGTGCGCCAAATTCGATCAAGAACGCTCCGGTGTTTCGGGGCGATCGAATTCTGGTCAACAAGTTTCCGTATGAACTGAAGCAGCCGCGTCGCTGGGACGTCGTCGTCTTCAAATATCCGGAAGAGCCGAAGACCAACTACATCAAGCGGCTCGTCGGACTGGCAGGCGAGACGATCCTCATTCGACAAGGTGATCTACATCGCATCGAAAAAGATGGCGAGGTTCGCATCCTGCGGAAATCAGATCCGTACAAGCAACGCGAACTGCAAATCCTCGTCTACGACAACGACTATCCGGAAACGCCGCTGCTCGAAAAAGGTTGGCCGCGCCGTTGGACAGCGGTCGCGCGAGTCGCGGATCGTCGCGAAGAAGCGGATGATCTCACCGATGATGGGAAGAATTCCGAGATCGTCGCCGGCTGGCGCGAGTCGGTTGATGGCTGGCAGCCACAAGACGAAAGTCATTCATTCCGGTTGAATGGCACTGGTGCGGCCAAGGGAATTCATTGGCTGCGATATCGGCACTTCGTTCCAAACTCCGACACGTGGCGAAACATCGTTGACCGAGACCTTGACCACGCTGCTGATGACAAAGAATCGCTCGACGACTTCGGTCGTGAATCGCCGAAACCCGTCAAACAATTGCGTCGCCCGATGCCGCAGTTGATCACAGACTTCTGCGGTTACAACGCGTTTTCGTCCGGACACGACTTCGATCTCGATGCGTACTTCTGGGTCGGCGATCTGACGTTGTCGTGCGACGTGCAGATCAAGCAGTTGGACGAGAAATCGGAACTGTTGCTGGAACTCAACGAGGGAGCGCATCGCTACCGTTGCCGCATCAACCCTCAGACGGGTGAAGCGCACTTGGTCTCGCTGGTCTGGATGAATCGCGACAAAGAGGAAGAGGCGGCCCTCGGCCTCGCCAAAACTCCGATCGTCGGAGCCGGGAAGTATCACCTGGAATTTGCTAACGTCGACAATCGTTTGTGTCTGTGGGTCAACGGCAAGCTGATCCCGTTTGGGCCGAACGCCGAGTATCCCTTGCCGGAGTCAGAAGACTTTGGACCGCAAGAAGACGACCTGACTCCGGTCGGCATCGCGGCCAGTGGGATGACCGTTGACGTCGCTCATTTGCAGATTCATCGCGACATCTACTACCGCAGCAGTCACGTCGAGCAGCCGCAAGATTTCTCGCCGTGGGGTCACGAGCAGGATGAATGGAATCCGTGTTCGGCTCATCCTCACTTGCGTTCGCTCTTGAGCGATCCCGTCCGCTGGAACGAGTCTTACAAAGCGTGCATGCGCGATGCCAAGTTTGAACTCGGCCCCGATGAATTTCTGATGCTTGGCGACAACAGTCCTCGTAGCAAAGACAGCCGCCTGTGGGGCAACGACCGCCGTGCCCAGCATCGTCATGCCGTTCCGCGATCGGCGTTGGTTGGCAAAGCGTTTTACATTTACTGGCCGCACGCGCAACCGTTCATGAACGACGGCGAAGGTTATCCGATCATGTATCACAGCCAATTCAGCCAAGTTGGCAACACGGTGATCGAGAAGAAAACGGACTATCCCAGCGACCGGATTCCGTTCTATCCCGGCGTCGGTCGAATGCAGCGCATTCGGTAGCACGGTTTTCCAAACCGTGTCGCGCAATTGATCGTCAATAGTGACTACCACCGGAATGGAATTCCGGCCGACTCATCAAGGAAGAAATCATGGCTCTGCTTGAATGCCACGGATTGGTCAAAGACTACCCCGGCAAGCGTGCGGTGGACGGCGTTGACTTCACCGTCGATCGCGGCGAGATCGTCGGCCTGCTCGGTCCCAACGGTGCCGGCAAGACGACCTCCTTCCGCATGTCCTGCGGCATGGTCTCGCCGACCGAAGGACAAGTCTTCTTGAACGGCCTCGAAGTGACTCAGTGGCCGATGTATAAGCGAGCCCAAGCGGGCATGGGCTATCTGCCGCAAGATGAGAGCATCTTCATCAAGCTGACCGTCGAGCAAAACATTTCTGCCGTGCTCGAATTTCTGCCAATGACCCGCGCCGAACGACGCGACAAGATCGACCACTTACTGCAAGAGTTCGGCCTGACCGACAAACGACGACAGATCGCCTCGACACTTTCTGGCGGTGAACGGCGACGCTTAGAAATCGCCCGCTGTCTTTCCACCGATCCTGTGCTGATTCTGCTGGACGAACCCTTCACCGGCATCGACCCGGTCACGATTCACAGCATTCAAGACATCATCGCCGGCCTGCGGAATAAGGGGATCGGCATTCTGCTCACCGACCACCGTGAACGCGAAACGCTCACGATCACGGATCGCAACTACGTCATCTGCGCCGGCAAGGTAATCGCCAGCGGAGACGCAAAATCAGTTCTCGCCAACCCCGATGCTCGCCGCCGCTACTTCGGCGAACGCTTCGACGCCGATTCCATCATCCAAGGCAAAGAAGCCTTTGACGCCGGACAAGACGCGGCCTAACTATTCAAACTGAGCAGTTTCAAAGCTCCCTTTTCAACGCAAAGGTGCAAAGCATCTCAAAGGTTCGCAAAAAATCAGAGTTGATCGACTTCGAGATCCAAAAACGAATTGAGGCGATTGATTGCCACAAATCTTTGCGAGTCTTTGCGGACCTCTGCGCCTTTGCGTTGAAAACTGCTCAGTTTGAGTAACTACTTTCAACGCTGCGTTGTTTTGAAAAGCGACGACTCTGACCGTCGCACTCCCAAGAATATCGAGTCGCTCATGGCTGAGGAGATTCACAAGACCTGGAATGACGTCGCCGATCATTGGAACAACTGGGGGCCGCCGTTGCGACCAGGCTCCGAAGACTTGCTGATCATGCGCGGCAACCTTGTGCGTTGGTTGGAGAAGAATCCGGTGGAAACGCTGCGAGTCTTTCTCTGCGGCGTGACGCCGGAAATTGTCACGATGGCTTGGCCCTGTCCGATTGAATTGACTGCAATGGATCAATCGCAACGGATGATTGATTGTGTTTGGCCGGGCGATATTCCTGGCGTGCGACGTGCGATGGTTGGGAATTGGTTGACCCCGGGGCTTGCGTCAGGCTCTCAGGATTTGGTGCTCAACGACGGAGGCTTCGGATTCTTTGATCATCCCGATGGGTTGCGCTGTTTGCTGGCTTCCATTCGCTCGTTGATCAAGCCCGGTGGTCTGTTTATCGGCCGAAACTTCGTGCAAGTCGAACCGCGCGAACCGCTGCGAGAAGTCTTGGACGCGGCACGATCAGGGCAGATCGGCAGCTTTCATAGTTTCAAGTGGCGACTAGCGATGTCTCTGCAACCGAACGTCGTCGAAGGCGTTCGCCAGCACGACATCTGGCAAGCATGGGCTGAAACTGACATCGATCCGACGCAGCTTCCTCAACCGGGTTGGTCCGAGCGATCGGTGAGTACGATCGAATTTTATCGTGATCAGCCAGCCATTCTTCGCTTCCCGACGCTGAATGAATTCTGCACGCTGTTGGCCGAGAGCTTTGACGAGGTCGAAGTGCGTTATGCCAGCTACGAATTAAGCGACCGATGTCCGATCCTAACCGCGCGACCGAAACCGAACTGCTGATGCCGTTGAGCCGAAGGACGTTAGCCCGGATTATTCGCGCTTCGGGGAGATTACGTGACGGCATGCGCCATTGAAGCCTGACGCGCAAGCGAAGGGATGTTGAGATAAGTGCCAAGTCCATCGCTTGCGCGTCAAGCTTCAATGCGACCGTGAATAACCCTGATTAGCCGCCGGACTCACTTGGTTGTTCATAGGGTCCATCGGAAAAGGCAGAGAACCAGAATATGTCCACACACGAAGCCGAAGGTTCTCGCCAAGCGGGGATGGTTGAGACATTGTTGGAGATGATTAACGGAAGTTGGATCGCTCAAGCGATCGCCGTGACTGCGGAGTTAGGTTTGGCTGATTTGTTGCGCGACGGGCCTCGAACGAGCGTGGACTTGGCCAGCGCTACCGGCACCGACGCGCCGTCGTTACATCGGCTGTTGCGAGCGCTGACGACGATCGACATTTGCCACGAGTCGGAAGACGGCCGCTTCAGCATCACTGAAATGGGCCGGTTGCTCGGCACGGAGTCTCCCGATTCGTTGCGTTCTTGGTCGATGTGGTGGGGCAAGTATCTTTGGCCCGTGTGGGGCAACTTGCGATACAGCATCAACACGGGCAACAGCGCCCGCACGCTGCTGACCGGGACCGAGGGATTCAAGCATCTCGAAAACGATCCCGCTGCGGCGGCGACGTTTAATCAGGCTCTCGTGGAACTGACGCGACTGACCACGAGTGGCGTGGTTCGAGCGTATGATTTTTCAAGCTGCCAACTCATCGTCGATGTTGGTGGCGGCTATGGCGAACTTCTGGCAGCGATCCTCACAGCCAATCCGAAAGTACGAGGAGTCCTCTTCGATCTGCCCCATGCGACCGAGGGTGCTCGACATCACTTCGAGCAGGCTCGCTTGAGCGATCGTTGCGAGTTCGTCGCCGGTGACTTCTTTGAATCCGTTCCGCGTGGAGCGGACGCCTATGTTTTGAAAAGCGTCATTCACGACTGGAACGACGACAAAAGCCGAGCAATTCTCAAAACATGTCACGCTGCGATGAATGCCGACGCCCGTTTGTTATTGGTCGAGCGAGTCTTGCCACAGCGATTAGAAACATCCGCCGTGCATCAATCAGCCGTTCGCAGCGATCTCACAATGCTGGTTGCGTTGGGCGCACAGGAACGAACCGAGAATGACTTCCGGAACCTGCTGAACTCCGCCGGATTTGAACTGACTCGCGTGTGCCCCGCAGGAATAGTCTGCGTGCTTGAGGCGAGGCAGCACTCCCAGTGATCACTTGATTCTCTGAAAAGGTGAGACGCACCTTACATCGTTAAGGCCGAAGGCATTGTTTTCCCGCAAGATTGTGGCGCGACGCTCCACGTCGCGATTCACGACGCGGAGCGTCGTGCCACAATATGGGAAGCCAGTCGGCATCGCGACTCGATACCGAACACGATCGTACAACCATCGGGCGAAAACGCAGGCCAATTATTGATACCCGGAGTATCAGCGGGGGGCGACGCGGTCGAAGAGCCGAAACCATTCGCGCCGGTCTTCGTCGTCGCGAACGATATCCGCGCGATCGACTCCGCGATTCAGGACGTGATCGACGCCTCCCGGAATCTCAATGCGGAGACGACGAAGCAGGGGGTGATTCCTGAATCGGAGGGTGCCAGCTTCGCGGAAGCTGAGTGCCGCAGGCACAAGAGCTTGGCGTGAACGCTGATTCCAGTGTTACGACTGGTTTAATGATTGAACGCCAAATCCAAGTTTCTACTGCTGCGCATAAAGCTTGAAGCAAGCTGTGCTACTCGTCGATTGGAGTAGACAATGGAAGCTTTGAAATTCAACCCACTCACTTTGATGGCCGCTCCTTGACATTGTTCCGTCGCGGACTAAAGTCCGTCCTCCGTTCGCCACCATCTGCGTTATCGCATTTGCACCCCTAGCTCAATTGGATAGAGCATCGGTCTACGGAACCGAAGGTTGCTGGTTCGAGCCCAGCGGGGTGTACT
>JAYUFI010000620.1:0-1711 GCA_043738805.1 Planctomycetaceae bacterium
CGCATCAACGAAACGCAAAGCAACGTTCGTGTCGCGAGACATCAAGTATTCGAGATGATCTCGCAAATCCCAAGCGGCCAAACTTTCCTGAACGAGTCGTGGCATCGGAGCCGTTCCTCAACGAGAAGCGGATGCTTTGTTGACAACGGCTCGCAACGATTCAAAGAACGCAGGAGTCACTTCGACTGCGTCGTCGGCCATGTCCGCTGCCAGGACTTTCTCTTCGATCGCCTCTCGCTCACGATGTGCTCGCAACACTCGTTGCACGAACTCACTGACAGACGGGCTATGGCCTGTCGTTACCTGAGTCTCCAAATAGCCTGCCAATGGGTCGGGGATTTCAATGGTCAGTTGAGCCATGTTGGCCTCCGTTGTGGATGAGACGATTTCGAGTCCCCAGTGAGTCTATCGCTGTAACTCATTGCGCGAAGATCTCTCCGCCGAGATAACCCGCGTCACTGCTGAGTGACTCTTCGAGGCGCAGCAATTGGTTGTATTTGGCGAGTCGTTCGCTGCGGGCGACGGAGCCGACTTTCAATTGGCCGGCTCCGGTGGCGACAACGAGGTCGGCAATCGTCGTGTCTTCGCTTTCGCCGCTGCGAGCGGAGACGACTGGCCAATAGCCGCTGTTGATGGCGAGCTTCAACGTGTCGAGCGTTTCGCTCAACGTGCCGATCTGATTCAGCTTGATCAACACGCTATTGCCGACGTGTTGCTCGATTCCTTGTCGCAGACGTGCTTGATTTGTGACGAACAGATCATCGCCGATGAGCTGCACTCCGCCGCTGAGCCGATCGGTGATTTCACGCCAGCCGGTCCAATCATCTTCGGCGAGCGGGTCTTCCAAACTGATGATCGGGTATTGCTCGATCCAGCATTCGAGCAAATCAATGAGTTGCTCGGCAACGAGCGGCTGCGGCGACACGCTGGGAAGCAGGTACGTGTTGCTCGCTGCATCAAAGAAATGAGTGCTCGCGACATCGAGTCCGATCGAGACATCGTCACCGGGAGTTAATCCCGCAGCGTTGATCGCCTCAATGACAAGCTCAATCGCCTCTGCATTCGTTCGCAGCTTCGGGCCGTAACCTCCTTCATCACCAACAAGCACTCCTTCGTGCCCGCGCTTCGTCAACACTTGGCTTAGCCGACGATAGACGGTGACGATCCATTCCAACGCTTGCGAGTACGACTTCGCACCGACCGGCAGAATCAAAAAGTCTTGGAACTCCAATTGCCGCCCAGCGTGCAGACCACCAGAGATCATGTTGACCATCGGCAATGGCAGCAGCAAACGTCGGCCAAGGCGATCCGTTCGCTGTTCATCGTGGAGCACGTTTTCAACGTGCTCGATTCCTTCGCGTTCCGTTCGATCTTGTTCAACGCTGCCGCCGCTCTTTTCTTGAGAGGCAGACACGTTGGAAACGTGCCCCACGACCGATTGCCAAATCTCTCGAAAGCGATGCACCGGCGCGAGGCCGCGAGCTTCGGCTGACGCATACGCGACCGCCAGCGATGTGCCGAGGATCGCGTTCGCTCCAAGTCGCGATTTCTGCGGTGTCCCGTCGAGTTCATTCAGCCGTCGATCGACTTCCGCTTGATCGTCGGCATCGCAGCCGAGGAGTGCCACTGCGATTTCGGTCTGAACGTTCTTGACCGCTTGCCGAACTCCCATGCCGTCAAATCGAGCCTGGTCGCGGTCACGCAACTCGAC
>JAYUFI010000621.1:0-1710 GCA_043738805.1 Planctomycetaceae bacterium
CACGAGCGGGAATCCCTACAAGGTTCAAGCGGATCAACGAGTCGATGCCTTGAAGACTCAGATTCAAGGTCTTGCCGACAATTACGATGGGGCCGTGACGGGGGCTCAAAGCCAATTAAATGCCGACATCGTCACCGCCAATCAACTTTATTGGGAGCATGTCTACAAACCGAACGCGACACCGCAAAGCGCGTTTGATGCGTTCATGTCGGCAGTCGGATCGCAGCAATCGGCACTCAATGGCGAACTGCAATCTGAGTTCACGGATTACCAAAACAACGCGCAGGGCGTGTGGAACGGCTACTATTCGGCCGCGATGGCGTGGATGATGGCTGGCATGGTCGGACCAATGCCGGTCCTCAACACGTCGCTGGTCGATGGCTTCGCCAAAGATTATTGGGTCAACGCGGATATCGACTCCGCCGGTGTGACCGACGGCATAGGAGCGGCCTACACCGCCTTCGTGAGCACCGCCGTCTTGGAAGACACGACGCGAGAAAAGTCGATTGATACTGCTCAAGCTACCTGTGCCACGACCATCGAAAACGCCGCCGACACGTTTGTCGTTGCCGCGGAAAACGCGATCAAATCGTGCGACAACGATCTCGTGACTATCTCGCACAACTTTGCGGCTGACGCGGCCACGCGGTACTTGAACGAAGTCGGCGATATCGACGGAGCGATTGACATTTACGGACTCGCTCAAGATGCCGCCGCCACTCAGTACCGCAAAGACGCAGACGTCGCCGTGGATAACTACAAGAAAAATTGCGCCAGCGACATCGACAATTTCACCCATCAAGCCGATCAAAAGGCCGAGCAATACACGATCAATGCGGCTGGCCATGAAACGAATTACGAAAACGCCGTGGCACTCAAAGAAGAGCAACTCGTCATCGCCGAAGCGGCCGACGGAGAAACCTACGCGCATAACCTGAATGGCTTGAAAGACTCGGTGCAACATGACTTGGATGGCGACCAAGAGACAGAAAAGAAAAGCGAGACTTCGGACTTACTGACGTTCTACACCAACATCGCCAATGAGCTCGCCACCGAGTATGCCGCAGCATTCGGCGGTGCGGCAAATGTTGTCGCCGTGGCAAATGCCGAAGCGGCGAACCTGATTGCTAAATTCACTGCCTGGAAAACGGAGGCAGACGGTGAAGCGACTGCCTTCAAGAACTACGCCAACCAAGCGGCCGACGACCTCAAAGCCGCAGACGACAACATCGCCACGGGTGCCGACCAGCGTACTTCGCAAGTTGCCTCGCAATGGCTCACTCTCGCCTCGACTGCCGTCGGGGCGTGGCTCACCGAGGTCTCCACGGTCGCTCCTCTGCAACAAGCAGCGGACGACAACATTGCTGATGAAGAACGGAACGCGGAGCAAAACCTAGCCGACAAAGAGAAGACTGCCGACGACACGCTCGCCGATGACGACAAGCAACAAGCCGACACCGACGCCAACGATGTCCTGAACGAAGAAAACCAAGAAATTGGTACTATCGGATCGAACTTCACCACCGAAAATAACCTTGCCAAAGGCTTCGACCTCTTTGCAATTGGTGCGGAGTTCAACTTCTTGTCCTTCCTCGAAACCCAAGTTCACGGTACCGCTACCGGCAGCATCAACGCGAGAAAAACCGTCGCCCTCAATCTCGCCTCCATGGACGACCCATTGGCAAACGCCGAAGCCGTTAAAGAAGCGGC
>JAYUFI010000622.1:0-12146 GCA_043738805.1 Planctomycetaceae bacterium
TCGCCGAGCCGCGTGCGAGCTCGACATAGAAGCTGAAACAGCGAGCCTTTGCCGAACAAATCTAAGTCGCATTCATACGGATGATGCTCGTCAACGTACCGCTCACCCGTGTTCCCCGCATCAAGCCAGTGATGTCTCAACCGTTCCAAGTTTTGTTCGTGATAAACGATCCCGCGACGACAGCGATCCAATTGCCGCGAGACCGATTCATGCTTTACGACTGCGACTAGAAACGCAGCGATCGGCAGCAGGCACAACCACCAATTGAAGTCGGCTGAATTGAATCCCCACGCAATCAAACCGACTTCTGCCACAAAGAGCGTGGCACGAGTCAACGACAAACGCCGATCAACGACTGCCAGCAATTGCTCTCGTTGAGCAAACTCCGTTTTGCGTCGCAGGTACTCCGCGCGAGGAATTGCTGACGCATCGCCGCTCTCTGCGGACGAAGCCATCGAATGAGAGGACGCAGTAACCGAAGCGAAAGCAGTCAACTTCACAAATCCGTTTGAAAGCGAAACTAAAGAGTCGATGACCGTGTGCGAAACTCTTAACGGCGACCTCACGCTCCAGCAACGGTCGCGAGACTCTGCGCGATGGCTCAAGTCGCGGCAACCAATCGGATCGCTAGCGCCAGACGTGAATCGTCTTCGAGCATGACACTACGCAGATCCAGTAAAACGCTCTCTTGATAGATGCGGCCAAAGACTCGAATCGAGCCTAATCGCAAACGTTGAGACAGTTCATTCGCCGACAGCGAGCAATGCCGCAACTTCAGTACGATCGTCGGCAGTTCAACACCCGGCAGCGATCCGCCGCCGACTACGGCGGTGTCTTGTTCGAGCGATATCTCAAGCGTCGGAACAGCGCCGATGTCAGCCAAGATAAGCTCGCCGCGTCGCCGCAACTCCGGACATTGAGTCTTCAACATCGCCAGCACCGGAATCTCAGTCGTCGCTGTTCCGCGCAGATACGGATCGAGCGTGGCTTGCAACGCGGCCAACGTTAGCTTTCCGACTCGAACCGCACGAGCCAGTGGGTGACGACGAATGCGTTCGACGAATTCCCGCTTTCCTAAAATGATTCCGCACTGTGGCCCGCCCAGCAGCTTGTCGCCGCTGCCAAGTACGACATCCGCACCAGCAGAAAGACTGCTCTGAAACGTCGGCTCAGCCGGAAGACCGAACGGTGTGACATCGATCAACGCGCCGCTGCCGATATCATCAATGGCCATCACGCTGCGCTCGTGCGCCAGCGAAACCAAGTCTTCAATCGACGGCATCTCACTGAAGCCGACGATGCGATAGTTCGACGGATGCACGTGCATCACAGCGGCAGTGTTTGTCGAAAATGCTTGTTGATAATCGCCAAGATGCGTGCAGTTCGTGGTTCCCACTTCGCGCAGCACGGCACCGCTCAAACTGAAAATCTCAGGCAAGCGAAACGAACCGCCAATTTCGATCAACTGTCCGCGAGAGAGCACCACTTCACGCCCCGCACACAACGCCTGCAACGTCAGCAATGTCGCGGCAGCGTTGTTGTTGACAATCAACACATCCTCGCAGCCAGTCAGCGCGCGAAACGCCGATTCCAGTTGATGCCCGCGATAACGCCGCTCTGAAGTTGCCAAATCCACTTCCAGATTGCAGTGACCTCCTAACTCCGCCAACGCTTGTCTCGCGGCCAGAGAGAGCGGCGCACGACCAAGTCCCGTATGCAGCACAACTCCTGTGGCATTGATGACTCGACTGAGCTGTCGCTGTCCGGCCGCGTAAGCTTGTTGGACGACATGCTCGACCAAAAGTTCAGTCCAGCCAGCTCGGCTCAACGGACTTGAGTCATGCTTGCTGTTTGTCTGCGAATCGGTCGTTGAGTCCAAGATCAATTGTCGCGCATTTCGCAGCGTCTCACGAATCCAACTCAGCACGAACTCGCGACCATGCTCGGCCACCAGGGGAATCACTGACGAGTGCCCCCAAACATCTTGAACGGGTGGCAGATTCTTTAGGTCATCAAGAGGCATTCGGTGTCGCTCGCAAAATTTGGTGGCGACGCATTGTCTGAGGATTGGTGCTCGATGCCAGTCTCCCGATTACAAGGATTTTTCCGCAGAGACGCAGTTTTCGTTTGCGGAACCGATGAGCGGCGATTATCGTCCTTCTTGTGGTTGCGGGCTTTTTGCCCAAATGGTCTTTGGAAATTAGTTGATTGTGGGTTTTGAGCCCAATATGATCTCTCGCATGTCAGGCGAGATGTTCATCACCGGAGAAACAAAGCGGACGATCGACGATCGTTTCCGCATCACACTCCCTTCTGAAATGGCCGAAGCGATCTCCGACACGGATGGCAACTGCATCCTGGCCAAAGAACGATTCGGCTGCCTCAGTCTGTGGCGAGCCGCCGACTGGCAAAAACGGATTGACGACGGCGTCACGCTGATCAAACAAAAGATTCAAACAGGTCGTATGGAATCGCGTTGGAGCGATGTCCAACGGCTGGGTCGAATGCTCTCCACTCGGTATCGCACAGTCTCGCTAGCCAATCGCTCGCGGTTGTTGATTCCCGAAGGTTTCCGCGAATTTCTGGATGTTCCGGTGAATCAAGACGTGATGATCGTCGGCGCGGCAATCTGCGTCGAAATCTGGAGTCCCACTGCATGGTTGGAAGCGCTCCGCGAAGACATGCCGAAGTTCGGGCCGTTGTTCACAGAGTTGTCCGCATAGATCAACGAGATGAGCCGATTTTGGGACTCATCTTCCACTCGCGAAACGTGGTCAGGGAGGACCGAACTGTTGTTGCGCGAGTGGAAAATGAGCCTCACTAAACTAACCCGAAGCGTGAGCGAGGGGAGTCGCTCTCAAGTGTTTCGAGTTCAGAGTTCTGTGAAGCGTCCCCCCCTCGCTGACGCTTCGGGTTACAAAACCAAAAATCAAAACCCACACGGGCAACCACCTCGCATGCCCGGTTCGAGAATGAGAAGCACAAAGACTCACTCAGTGTCTTTCGTCTTTATCCCGCTCACCCCGACTGAACCTCCAAGGCACCACGGATGGCTCACAAGGCAGGGATGCCGCTCCTCGCTCGACCGGGCATGTGCTTTTTGTTTTGCCGGAAAGACCAGCATTTTGACGCATCAGAGCTTGTTGATTGAGCCGATCAACAGCAGAATGCCACGTCCTTTGGCTGATCCCGCCTGTAACCCACCGGTTCTGAACCTCAGAAGGAGTGCCCGCCATGTTGAGTTTCTTCGGCGAACGTCAACGCAACTGCGATTCGGTCTCTCGACGATCGTTCCTGCAACTGGGAGCAATGGGGATCGGTGGGCTAACGCTGGCGGACTTACTGCGGTTGGAAGCGAAAGCTGGTGCGAAGGCGTCTAAGAAGTCGGTCATCAACATCATTCTCAGCGGCGGACCTTCGCATCTCGACACGTTTGATTTGAAGCCGAATGCTCCGTCAGAAATTCGGGGCGAGTTCCGTCCGATTGCGACCAACGTCCCCGGCTTTGAAATCGCCGAGCACATGCCGAAGTTGGCTACGCTGGCTGACAAGTTCTCCGTGATCCGTTCCATCACCGGGATGAACGACGAACACACGAACTCTCAATCCGACAGCGGTTGGGCAGCCAACTCATTGCAGTCGATCGGTGGTCGTCCCAGTTTGGGATCAGTCATGTCCAAGATGTGGGGACCGGCTCAGATCACTCCGCATGGTGCCGCTCCGACGTTTGTGGACCTGACAAATGGTGTGACCAAGCCTGGATTTCTCGGCCAAGTTCACGCCGCTTTTTCGCCGGACGGTGTCGGTCGCCAGAACTTGACGCTCAACAACCAAGTGACGCTCAAGCGGCTCGATGATCGCAAGGCATTGCTCAGCGGCTTGAACAGCGTCCGCCAAGGGACCGACTCGCACGGCATGATGAATGCGCTCGACAGCTTTACCGATCGAGCGGTTAACCTGATCACATCCGGCGAAGTGGCGAAGGCTCTCGACCTCAAGCACGAAGACCCGCGCACGGTCGCGAAGTACGGCATTGAAAAAGATCAACAGAATCAGCGCATGATTTTGGCACGCCGTTTGATTCAAGCGGGAACTCGCTGCGTCACGTTTTCGTGGGGCGGATGGGACACACATCAAAATAACTTCGGTCATCTCAAGATGCAGTTGCCGAATCTCGACACCGGCTTGAGCGCGTTAATCGAAGACCTTGATGCACACGATATGCTCGACGATACGATCATCCTGATGTCGGGCGAGTTCGGTCGGACTCCACGTATCAATGGGACCGCTGGTCGAGATCACTGGGCACGATCCGCATTCTTCTACATGGCGGGTGGCGGATTCCGTCATGGCCAAGCAATTGGTTCCACGAACCGACTCGGCGAAGTCGCACACGATCGTCCGGTCCATTTCCAAAACATCTTCGCGACGGTTTACAAACAGCTCGGCATCGACCCGGACGCAGTCACGCTGATCGACCCGAATGGTCGCCCGCAGTATTTGGTTGATGATCGCAAGCTCATCACCGAATTGGTGTAGCGTGCCGAAGTCGTTCGTCATGAAAACTTTTGCCAGTGCAGAGGTGTTTCGTGAAGCGTGGATACTTTTTGCCGCGAACGTCGAGTGCGATCTCACGTTCAATCTTGGCTGATGATGATGCTCGCGCCGCAATCAGCACCTATCGAGCCGAATAGAAGATCGTTGAGGAGCATTCAATGCAGGTCACTCGTGCGTCTCGTCGTGATTTTTTGAAGCAGAGTTTGGTTGCCGGGTCGGCTGTTGCGATGACGGCGGCGAGCTGGACGCGGGTGTTGGGGGCAAATGAGAAGCTCAACATCGCTTCGGTCGGAACGGGGGGCAAAGGGTGGTCGGATTTGTTGGGAGTGGCGGCGAGTCCGCACGTCAATGTTGTGGCGCTGTGCGACATTGATGAATCGAAGCCGCATCTCGGACAAGCGGCGGAAAAGTTTCCGGCGGCAAAGCGGTTCTTTGATTACCGCAAGTTGCTCGACGAGGTGAACTCGAAGGCGTTTGATGGAATCCTGGTTTCGACGCCGGATCACATGCACGCTCCGATTGCGTTGCCGGCGATGCAGCTTGGGAAGCACGTCTTCTGTCAGAAGCCGCTGACTCACACCGTGCATGAGGCTCGGCAGATGCAAATGGCGGCGAAGAAGTACAAGCTCGTCACGCAGATGTGCAATCAGATTCAATCGCATGAGTTCTATCGGACTGCGGTGAAGCTGGTTCATGACGGCGCGATTGGCAAAGTCAAAGAAGTCCATTCGTGGCAAGCGGGCCGGATGGGTTGGATTTTGGCCGATGATCGCCCAGCGGGAATGGAAGCGATCCCGGAAACGCTGCATTGGAATGAATGGCTCGGCGTTGCTCCAGAGCGGCCTTATCGGTCGAAGATTTATCACTCATTCAATTGGCGCGCGTGGCAGGATTTCTCGAACGGTCAGTTGGGCGATTTTGGTTGTCACATTCTTGATCCAGTTTTCTCGGCGTTGAAGCTGACTGCACCGAACAGCTTGTGGGCCGATGCTCCGCCGATCAACAAAGAGATTTGGACCAAATGGTCCACGGTGCACTACGAGTTCCCCGGCACCGAGTACACATCAGGCAAGACGATCAACGTGACGTGGTACGACGGCGAAGGGCATGTGCCGGCGAACGACCTGTTGGGCTTGCCGGTGGGATTCGCGTTGCCGGGTTCTGGTTCAGTGCTCATCGGCGAGAAAGGCTCGCTGTTGGTTCCGCACGTCGCGATGCCGAAGCTCTTCCCCGAAGGCCAGTTTGCGAGCACCAAGATCGACATGGTCCCGGCTCGCGATCATTACGTCAGTTGGGCGGATGCTTGCCGAGGCGCTGACAAGACGACGTCGCACTTTGATTATGCCTGTCCGCTGACGGAGACCGTGTTACTCGGCACGATCGCGATTCGGTTGCCGAGTCAAACGCTGAAGTGGAACTCGACGGAGATGAAGATCGCGAACAACGATAAGGCGAACTCGCTGCTGACGAAGCCGTATCGCAAAGGGTTTGAACCGGCGTGGATTTCGTAGCAGCAAGCTGCCCGCTTGCCCGCTCACATCGGAGACTACGAAGCTCACAAGCTGGAAGCTTGTGGCTACGGTTATTGGTGTGCCACGTTGGTCGAAGCGGGGTTCAGTTCGTAGGCGTGTGAGAACCAGTCGAAGCCCAGTGGGCGGGTGTTGGCCGAGTGCATCGCGTCAATGATGTTGTACGCTCGATTGCGCAAGACGCCGGAGACGGATAACTGCTCGTTGCAGTACAGTTCGGTGTGAATCGCCGGATGGAAGTACCGGCGGAGATTGAAGCCGGTCTCGTGAGCTGCGTTGCTGATCGCGGGAGTGACGACGATTTCCATGCGATGCGGCTGCTCGAAGATCACGATGTTCGGGAAGCTCATCAGCCAGTTGCCGCCGGAGTCGGCGACGACGAGGCGGTCTCCCATCAAGCGACCTTGAGAGTCGTAGATGCGGCCGACAAGCGTTGTTCCCGGTTCGGTCAGGCCACTGAAGATTGGATCGACAGGGAGCGGTGGCAACGGACGGCCGACGCTTTCAGAGATTGGCAACGAGGCAGCGAATTGCTGACGCACCCAGTCGTGAAAACTGTCGTAGGAATAGATCTGCAACTGGTCGGTGTCGGCGGCGACGTTGTTGAGCGGAGTCGGATCGGAACCGTTGGTGAGGTCGTCGGTGACGCTGGCGGTGTGCGTGAATTCTTTGGTGTTCGTGTCGATGAGCGAGCGGACTTTCGCAGTCACGGTGAAGGAGATTGAGCCGCTCACCGAGAGGTTGCCGACGGACCACGTGATCGTGCCAGCGGTCGCATCGACAACTCCACCGTCAGACGCGACGACGTTTTGCAGAATGGCCGACGGGAAGTGGTCGGTGATGACGACTCCCGTGCCGTCTTTGGTTCCTTGGTTGGCAACAACCACTCGATAGATCAGCGTGTCGCCGGGACGGACCTGAGTTTTTCCGTCGTCGATCGTGATACTGTAGTCCGGGGCGGCGGTCAGCGTGTCGGTGTCGGTGGCGTGATCGTTGCTTGGATTCGGGTCGGTCCCGTTGTGATGGTCGTCGATGATGTAGGCCGCGTTGACGATGTCGTTCTGACCGGCGGCAGCCGGGTTGTTCACGGCCACGGCGAAGAAGACGTTTCCCGAGGCACCGACGGGAAGGTTGCCGATTGTCAGGCGATAGGTCGTTCCGCCTGCGAGTGCCCAACCGGGGGTTGAATTCGCGGCATCGAACGTCGTTCCGGCCGGGACGTCTTCGATGAGTTCGGCTCCGGTCGCACCTTGATTGCCGACGTTGCTGTAAGTCAGCGTGTAGATCAGCGAGGCTCCCGGTGCGGCACTGCTGACGCCGTCGGTCTTCGTGAGCTGCAGATCGGGAGCCGCGTCGAGGATGTCGGTGTCGAAGCTGATGTTGTCGGTGTAATCGGGATCGGCTCCGTTGTTGTGATCGTCGTCGATCGACGTGCTATGCACGAACGAATCAACTCCGGCAGCGAAGGTGTCGCGGACTTTCGCCGTCACGGTGAAGGTCCGCGATTCGCCGACCGCGAGATTGCCGACGTTCCAAGTGATCGTGCCGTTGAGCAAATCGACAACTCCGCCGTCGGAAGCGACGACGTTTTCTAAGACCGCGATCGGGTACGCATCGGTGACGACAACTCCAGTTCCGTTTTGCGAACCGGAGTTCGTGAACTGCACCGAGTACGTCAGCGCTTGCCCCGGCACAACGTTGGTCTGACCATCGTCGATCGTGATGTGATACGCGGGACTTGCACTGAGCTGATCGGTGTCGGTTGCGCTGTTGTTGGCCGGAGTCGGATCGGCTCCGTTGTTGAGATCGTCGGTGATCTGCGTGTCGTGAGTGAATTGAGTGACTCCGGCGGGGATCGAGTTACGAACATCGGCAGTGACGGTGAACGATCGCGAGTCGCCGACGTTCAAGTTGCCGACATTCCAAGTGATCGTGCCGTTGATCAAATCAACGAGGCCGCCGTTGGACGCGACGACGTTGTTGAGGATCGAGATCGGGAACGTGTTCGTCACGACCACGCCGGTGCCGTTTTGGTTGCCGACGTTCGTGAAATTGATCGTGTAGCTCAACGATTGCCCCGGCGTGACGGCGCTTTGCCCGTCGTCGATCGTGACTTGGTAATCGGGAGCGGCGACCAGCGTGTCGGTGTCGGTCGTCGTGTTGTCGGTCGGGTCCGGATCGGGACCGTTCGTGCCGTCGTCCACGAACGTCGCCGTGTTGACGATGCTTTCGAGGCCCGCGACCGCCGGGTTATCGACGAGTACGCTGAAAAGAAAACTGCCGTAGAAGCCGGCGGGGATCAATGCCTCGGTGATTTGATACGTCGTCGGGCCGGTCTGCACCCACAGCGCGTCGCTCTGTGCCGCGAAGAACGTTGTGCCAACGGGGACGGTTTCAGTGATGATCACGTTGGTCGCGTCTTGATTGCCGACGTTCTGTTTCGTCAGCACATAGACCGCGACTTGTCCCGGAGCGATGACGGTGTTCGAGTCATCTTTGGTCAAACGCAGATCGGGAGCCGCGTTGAGCGTGTCGGTATCGGACGCGGTGTTGTTGGCCGGAGTCGGATCAGCACCGTTCGACAGATCGTCGGTCACGCTCGTGCTGTGAGCGAACGTGTCCCAACCGGCAGGGATCGTCGGCCAGACATCGGCAGTGATCGTGAAGGTTTGACTTTCACCGACCGCGAGATTGCCGATGTTCCAGTCGATCGTTCCACCGGTTTCATCGACGGTGCCGCCGCCGGTGACGAGGACGTTGTGCAGAATTTGTTTCGGGAACAAGTTCGACAGCACAACGCCGGTGCCGTCTTGATTGCCGACGTTCGTCAGCGCCACTTGATACGTCAGCGATTGACCGGGGACGACGGTTGTCTGCCCGTCGTCGATCGTGACTTGATAATCGGGAGCCGCGTTGAGCGTGTCGGTATCCGTCGCCGAGTTGTTAGCGGGAGTCGGATCAGCGCCGTTCGTGCCGTCGTCAGTGATCGAGGCATTGTTGACGATGTCGTTCTGACCGGCGGCAGCGGGGGTATTCACGGTGACGGCAAACAGCACTGGCGTCGCTGAGCCTGCCGCTAAGTTGCCGATCATGAATTCATATTGACCGCCGCCAAGGTCGGACCAGCCGGGCGAACTGTTGCTGGAATCAAACGTGGTTCCGGCGGGTAGCGTTTCGGTGAGCACAACTCCGGTTGCGTCTTGAGTGCCGTTGTTCGCCGCAGTCAGCGTGTAAACGACGGGCGCACCGGGAGCCGACGACGAACGACCGTCGCTCTTCACGAGCGTCAAATCGGGAGCGACAGCCAGTGGCGTGAAGTCATTGCCGGTGTTGTCGGACGGTGTCGGGTCAGGGCCGTTCGTGCCGTCATCGCTGATCGTGGCCGTGTCGTCGAGTTGCGTTTGTCCGGCGGGCAACGTGCTGTCCACTTTCACCGCGAAGAGAATTGAGCCGTTCGTACCGACCGCGAGATTGCCGATGTCAAAGCGATAATCGTTGCCGCCGATGTTCGTCCAACCAGACGTGCTCGCGGCGAGATTAAACGTCGAACCGGTCGGCACGGTCTCGATCACGTACGCACCGGTCGCGTCTTGATTCCCGTGATTCTGATACGTGACGGTGTAAACGACCGTGTCACCGGCGGTCGCGGTCACTCCGCCGTCGTCTGTGGTCACACTCAAATCGGGGACAGCCGCGAGCGTGTCAGTGTCGGAACTGACGTTGTCAGCGGGAGTCGGATCGGCGGCAAACGAAGAGACCGACGCCGTGACCACAACGTCATTCACTCCGGCGGGAATCGGGTCTCGAACCTGCGTGTTGATCAGCAGAATGACTTCGTTTCCCGGAGCCAAACTGGCGATATTCGGCGTCCATGTGAGCTCACCGGTCAAGGAGTTGAAGCTGACGTGAGAATCATCGTCGGTCGAAACGAGTGTCAGACTGTCTGTCGGCAACAAGGTCGTCAGGACAACGTTCGTGGCGTCCCCCGTGCCGTTGTTACGGACTCGAACCGCGTAGGTGTTGAACTGACCGGGGCTCAACGAGGTTGCGAAGTCGTCGATCACGACTGCGAGGTCCGGCGGAAGAACGTCGATGGTCTGCGTGGCTGTGTTGCTGAAGGTGATGCCGTCGCTGACTTGGAACGTAAACGTCGTGTATGGCGAACCGCTGCCGTTGAGTCCCGGAGCGAACGACAGACTGCCGAGGCTTCCGACCGGAATCACTTGATTGGCCGTCACCGCAACGCCGCTTAACGTGAGCGAACCGGTGCTCGGCAACGACGTGATCTTCACGGACTGCAACGTGTTGCCGGCATCAACATCGCTGAAGGGGAAGTCGCTCACCGAGAACGTGACCGACATGTTTTCATTCGTGGTCACGGAGTGGTCCGCTGTTGTCGGCGCGTTGTTGGCGTCGTTGATCGTTCCCGTTCCGCTAGCGGCGGCGTTCGTGGTTGTCCCGGCCATCACGGTGGCTGTCAGCGTGAAAGTTTCCGTGCTCTCGCTGATCAGGTCGTTGATGATCGGCGTTCTCACAAGCACGCTGGTTTGACCGGCAGCAATCGTCGTGCTGGCCGCGTCCGCCCAACTGGTGCCTCCATCGGTCGAGACTTGGAGGTTGCCCGCTCCGCCGGTGCCGTAATCGGTTCCGGAACCGGTTGCCGTGACATCGGCCAGCGCGAGGCTAAACGTGACGGGCGTGGTTGAAGGATTGCTCAGACTCACGATGAATACGGCAAATGGATCGGTTCCTTCTGTCGTGGCGACATTGCTCACACTCAAGGTCGGCGTGTCGTTGTCCGTGCCGCCAGCGCCGCCGCCGTTATCGAGGATCGTTCCAATTCCCAGATTGTCGGCGATCGTCGCGTAGCTTGGATTGCTCAAATTGACGTGAAATGTCTCGCTGTTCTCGAACAGTGAGTCATTCAGGATCGGGACCGTGATGGTTTGCGAGGTCGTGCCCGCCGTGAAAGTGAGCGTGCCGCTCGTTGTCGTGTAGTCGCTGCTCGACGTTGCGGTGCCATCGCTTGTCGCAAAGTCCACCGTCGTGGTGACGTCGCTGATCGCGCTCAGGGTCACGGTGAAGGTCGCGGTCCCTGTGGCCTCGTTCACAGTCACGTCGTTGATCGTGATGCTCGGCATCGGATCATCGTCGTTGATTGTCCCGGTGCCGGTCGCGGAACTGTTGGCCGTGTTTCCTGCTGTGACGCTTGCAGTCAGAGTGAACGATTCTGTGTTCTCATGAAAGGTGTCGTTGGTGATCGGCGTGCGGACCAGCACGCTGGTCTGTCCGGCGGCAATGGCCGCGCTGGTTGCGTCTGTCCAACTCACGCCGCCGTTGGTCGAAACTTGCAGGTTGCCCGCTCCGCCAGTTCCGTAATCGACCGCTCCGCCAAGCGCGCTGCCATCAACCAGCGACAACGCGAAGCTCACAGGTGCGGTGGTTGCGCGACTCAAGCTGACGGTGAAAACCGCGAAGGGATCGGTCCCTTCCGTCGTGCTGACGTTGTTGACGGATAACGTTGGATAAGGATTGATCGTGAGTGCCGTGTCTTCAATCTCGCCCCTCGACGTGCTGTCCGTGAAGATTGATCGCTCGTCGATGTTTGCCGTCCCCGCATTGTCACTGATCGCGGTGTCGGTGAGTCGCAAACGCAGATAACTTTGGCCGGGTGTCGTGGCCGTAAAACCGGACCATGCGAGCGTCACGGTTTGCTGCGCCGCGTTGTTCGGAACCGCGACGCTGGCGTATTCGTTCGCCTCAAAGACACCATCGAGATTGAAGTCGATCCAGCCATGCAGAGTGTGCGCCGCGCCGGTGTTGTTGAAGACGGAGACGTTCACGGAATAGTTCGTGTTCTCGACATTGAGCGTTGGAAGTGTCGCGATCCCATCTTCGTCGTCGGGAGAGCCGGTGTTGTTGTTGTTATCACCGAGCGCCCCGGCTCCGCTCGCTGGCCCCGACTCGGCATCAAAGGTGGTGCCAATATGAATCAACGCAGAGATCGCTTCGGCGGCCGGTGTGCCGGCCTCGTAGCTCGCCGGTGCATCGCCGTAGTCG
>JAYUFI010000623.1:0-12119 GCA_043738805.1 Planctomycetaceae bacterium
GCAAAGACCATACGCGTTCGCGGGCCGGGAAACGTATTCTGGCCGGAAACTTTCAAGCGAATTGCGGCGCGGACTTTGTTGGCCGAGTCAATTCCCTGATTGATGATTTGCGTCACGTCAGCCGCTGAGATCAAGCCATCTGCCGAAGTATGCGGAGCGACGAGCCAACCATCGGGAACCGTCTTCCCCGCGAGTGATGTGTGTCCCAGCGGGTCTACGATTTCGTTCTCGCCACTCGTGGAACTCCCCACACCGAGCTTCTTGCCTACGGCTTGAATCTGTCGGACTCCCGTGATCCCCGGAGTGGGACCGATCAGTTGCAGAGTGATGCCCACGAGATCAATCCGTCCGAACGGATAACTCAATCGCGAGACCGCCGGGACAACGACTCCGTTCGCATCCGTGATTGCTCCAACCTTTGCCCCGGCGTTCGAACTACCGCCTGCGGCCGCGAAAGCGATCCATTCTGCTTCCAAAACTTTGGGAGCGTTCGTTCGTTGAGCCTCTGTTTGATTTTTCCCGGCCACAAAACCTTGCTCGAACGTCGCGTCACCGATGCGGCCCGGTCCAGCGCCGTCGGGATCAACGGTGCCTGGGAAGAACACGCCGATGCCGCCGACAACATCGGCACCGTCATACAACGGGATGCCGCCTGGCAACGTCGCGATTCCGCGCGATTGAGCGTTGACCATGCGACCCGAAACAAAGCCATAACTTTCGGGCGCATCAATTTCTTGCCCTGGAATGAACGTCGCGTTGAAGCGACCCGGTAACAAGATGTCATCGCCGCTGATCACCGCATTCGCGGGATCGGTGACAACCTTCGGATCGGTCGTTTCACGAATCGAGTCCAAGCCCGCGTGAACGATGCTGTCGCGGTTTGTGTGCTCGATCCCGAACAAATCCACTTGCGGCGTGAATGCGATCGCAGGCGGGAAGTGTCCTCCAATCCCAATCGGTGCCACGAACCCAGGACCGCGGAGCGTCGGATCAAGTGAGTTCGGATTCGATTGCACTTCGCGTTGCGTGATCGTGGACTGACTGATGAAGCGAACCGTTCGTGATGTCAGCGGGCCAGCGGTTCCATCAATCGAGTTACCGTTCGCGAAGAATGCCGCCGTGCGCGCTTCTGCAACTGCTCCGTCAATCGCGTAGACCAAAGTTTGTTCTTCGGCACTCCCTGCATTGATCGTGTGGTCTCCGTTTCCGCCGTTGGCGACCGCATCAATTCCATCCAACACCGCTTGCTCAACTCGCACTCCTAAAATGTGTCCGCCGCGGTCGACGACCGCGATGATGGCGTCTTCACTTTTCGAGGCAGCGGCTGCGCGATTCAACAGTGTTTCCACTTCGGTCGCCGACAACTGAGTCAGCGTCAGCAATTGTCGCGGCTCTAAGCTCTCCGCTTGACCGTTCGCCGGACGCTGACGGCGTGAACGGCGGCGCATGAAGGGGAACCACATGAGTAAAAATCCTTTTAGGCCCGACAAATCCTCAAGCCGTGTCGCTCGTGCAACCTAGTCGCCCCGAACCCCCAAAGTCACCTGAGTTTTGTTCTTTCCGTGATCAGACCACCGCCTCTCAATTCCATCATCGGGCGTCAGAACCGTTCGGAACGGCATGATTTGGTTTTGTCGGCAGGACCGATATCAGCGGCAAAGCCAATGATTGCCGTGCCGTGTCATTGACGTCTCGTGAGATTACGTAGCTATCACGCTCCGCGTGATGAGCCGGTCGCTTCACGAGGCTTCTTCATTTCACAGGACGTCGATCAACAATCGGCTCGTCACGCGGAGCGTGACGGCTACGTACTCAAGGACGAAACGTGTCGCGTGATTCTGGAGGATCCAGATTGCCGTCACGGCTGTTCGACATTCACTGTCGATCGGTCGGCGTTCTCGCTGCGCACTGGGCACGACCCGTTCGCGTCAGTTTTGCGATCTGCCTGATCGCGTCGCTGCTTCAGTGGAACCGATGGCCCGCTTCGGCCAGTCCTCCATTCCCGCTTCCGGATCGCAATCCGCTGGTCGATTTCGAGTCGGAAGAAGAGCGACCGCTATTCGACGAAGTCGAGTTGGCTTTTGAAGAACAATCCGAAAAGCAAGAGGACGATTCCGAAGGTGAGAGTTCGGACGAACCCGAACCGTTCTCTGATGGCTTCTCCTCTACGCTCTCCGCGCCTCTGCGGGACAAATCGAATTCTGATTTCCCGCAGAGGCGCGGAGAACGCAGAGAAGACGCGAATGCAAATCGTGTTGCGAAGCAGATTGTCTTGCAGACACAACCATCGAATACGGATCAGTCGGCTGACACAGAACTTTTCAGCGATGATGACGAACCCGATCCCGCGACGGCTCCGAATCTTGTTCAGCCTCCCGCCATCCGCCGACCGCTTGAACGATTGTTTCCGGATTCCGATTCGCTCGTGCTGCCCGACGCAGCGTGGGAACCGAGTGAACTGCTGGCTCAGCCGATCGACGCCACTTTGGGTTACGCCGGGCGTTCGAGCGTACAGCCCAGCGAGCCGCAAGAATCGAGTCACTTCGTCCCGATGGAAGATCGTTGGCGAACCGGTTTCCCGAAGTGGGATCGTTATGGCAAAGGTCAACCGCCCGGCGAGGACGTGCCGTTTGAACTCGGTAACATCTTCGATCCGTACAACCAAAACGTGCTCAAGGGGGATTACCCGATCGTCGGCCAGCACACGTTTCTGACAGTGACGGGGACGAACCTCAGCATTGTCGAAGGACGACAAGTCCCGACGCCGACGACACCGTTTGAAAGCACAGGCGGATCGAACCAAGAAGAGTTCTTCGGCAAACCGAATCAACTTTTTGTGTCGCAGAATTTTATTACGTCGTTCGATCTCGTTCACGGCGACGGTGCGTTCAAGCCGGCCGATTGGCGGCTCAAGATCACGCCGATCTTCAACCTCAATTATCTCGCTGTCCAAGAACTGGGGATCGTCAACCCGAACGTCAAAGCGGGGAAGACGCGGTTCCGTCAGGATGTTGCGTTGGAAGAATGGTTCGTCGAAGCCAAGCTCGCAGACACGAGTCCGTATTACGACTTCGTCTCGGTGCGTGGCGGTTCGCAGTTCTTCGTCAGCGACTTTCGCGGCTTCATCTTCAGCGACACGAATCGCGCGGTGCGGCTCTTCGGCACCAATTTCGCCAACCGCGATCAGTTCAACATGATCCTGTTCGATCAGACCGAAAAAGACACCAACAGTTTGCTGAATACGTTTAGCGACCGAAACCAAAACACCTTCATCATGAATTACTACCGGCAAGATTTCTTGGTCCCCGGTTACACGTCGAATTTCAGCTTTCATTACAATCGCGATCATGCGACGACGAAGTTCGACAACAACGGTTTCCTCGTGCGGCCCGATCCGGTCGGCGTGTTCCAGCCGCACCGGCTCGATGCGTATTACCTCGGCTGGGCGGGGGACGGACACATCGGCCGCTTCAACGTGAGCAATGCGTTTTATTGGGCGTTGGGTCGCGACCAACTCAGTCCGTTGGCCGGGCAAAAGGTCGACATCAACGCGCAGATGGCCGCACTCGAAGTGTCGTATGACCGCGACTGGGCACGCTTCCGAGCGTCGTACTTTTATGCCTCCGGCGACAAGAACATCAACGACAATCACGCCACCGGTTTCGACTCGATCTTCGACAATCCGAACTTCGCCGGTGGTTCGTTCAGTTATTGGCAACGGCAAACGATCGGCCTCTTCGGTGTGAATCTGAAGAACCGCATGAGCCTCGTTCCCGATTTGCGATCCAGCAAATTTCAGGGGCAATCGAACTTCGTGAACCCCGGTCTGCAGCTCTTCAACTTAGGAGTGGACTTCGACCTCACGCCGAAGCTCAAGTCGATCAACAACGTCAACTTTTTGTGGTTCGACAAGACTCAGGTTCTGGAGACGTTCATCTTTCAAGAACGAGTCCGCCGCCGCATCGGAGCGGATCTCAGCACGGGCATCGAATACCGCCCGTTCTTGAACAACAACGCAATCATCGTCGCCGGCGTTTCGGGACTCATTCCGGGACCGGGCTTCGATGACCTCTACAGCCGACTCGGCAGTGGGCCACGCGGCTTTCTGGCGAGCTTTATGCAATTCACGTTGACGTATTGAGAGAGAACCTTTCCACAACACGAACCCGAAGCGCGAGCGAGGACGGACGCTCTTTGAAGTTCTTTGCAGTTGTACAATCTGTGGTTCAGCCCCAACGGGGCGGCCATAAACTAGCCCAGGGCAAGCGACCATCGGGAGCGTCGTCCTGGGTTGAGAAACGTAAAAAACCGGGAAGCCCCAACGGGGCGAAATAAACTCGAACGATCTATCTCGCCCCGTTGGGGCTTCCGAAATCGAAACTGATGCATACCCAGGGCGGCGCTCCCGATGGTCGCTTGCCCTGGGCTGTCTTATCACCGCCCCTTTGGGGCTGAACCGCAAGTCCGCAACTTCCCAACTCACACTCAAAACTCACGCTGCGGATTCCTGGTTCACACTCAGAAATCAAAGTGATGGTTCAAGGACGAATCATGCAGACCAACTTACGGATGATGTTAGTCGTCGCAGCCCTCGTGCTCGTCGGCCTCTCTCAATCGTCGCCGCTGACAGGTGCCGAGCCGCGTCGCGATGCGGCGGTGAAACCGGCAAGCTTGAAAAGCGTCAAACAAATTCCGCCTGCTCCCGATGACGGGTTTCATTCCAAATCGTCGGCTCATCTCAAATCAACAACCGAACTCTCGCGGCTTGATCCCAGCAGCTTGATGCGGCAAACGAATCAGGAAGCTCAGGTCAAAAGTTGGGGCTGCATGGAATGTCATCGCAACTGCAGCGACATGCACAACAAGCCGGCGATGCACCTCGGTTGCACTGACTGCCACGGCGGCGACGCGAGCACGACGAACAAGCTGCAAGGTCACGTCGCGAGTTGTTTCCCCGAAATCTGGGCCACGTCGGCGAACCCCGTCCGCACTTATACGCTGCTCAATCACGAGCGGCCTGAGTTCATTCGCTTTGTGAATCCGGGCGACTTGCGAATCGCCCACATCAGTTGCGGCACGTCCGGCTGTCATCCGCGCGAAGTGCTCGAAGTTCGCAAGAGCATGATGACTCACGGAGCGATGCTCTGGGAGGCGGCGCTCTACAACAACGGCAGCTTCCCCAAGAAGCGTGCTCAGTTCGGTGAGAGCTATTCGATGAACGGCGCTCCGCAGCGTTTGCAGACCGTCCCCGCACCGACCGAGTACGAGATGAAATACAAAGGGGTCGTCCCGTTCCTCGACCCGCTGCCGCGATTCGAGATCACCCAGCCAGGCAACGTCCTGCGCATTTTTGAACGAGGCGGCCGCTTCCGCCCGGAAGTCGGAATTCCTGAAACGGGCGAAGAACCGGGCCGCCCGCGAGCACGTCTGAGCAATCGCGGACTCGGCACCGAGAACCGCACCGACCCCGTTTTCATCGGTCTGCAAAAGACGCGGCTACTCGATCCGACACTCAACTTCCTCGGCACCAACGATCATGCCGGCGACTATCGGTCGAGCGGCTGCACGGCGTGCCATGTCATCTACGCCAACGATCGCTCGGCAGTGAACTCTGGCCCCCACGCACAAGCGGGGCATCGCGGACTGAGCCAGAATCCCGATCCGACGATTCCCAAAAACGAATCCGGGCATCCGATCAAACACGAATTCACCACCGCGATCCCATCGAGCCAGTGCATCACCTGCCACATGCACCCGGGCACGACCGTGTTGCAGAGTTATCTCGGCTTCATGTGGTGGGACAGCGAGACTGACGGCGAGTTGATGTATCCCAAACATCAAAAGAACCCGACCGCCGAAGAATTTGTTCGCGCGGCGATGAACAATCCCGAAGAAGGATCGTTGCGCGGCAACTGGTCCGATCCGGAATTCCTCGATCAAACCGCCGACCTCAATCCGCAGCTCAAACACACACAGTTCGCCGACTTTCACGGTCACGGTTGGGTCTTCAAAGCGGTCTTCAAGAAAGATCGCGAAGGCCGATTGCTCGACCACAAAGATCGCGTCATCGAAGACGAGAGCACCGCGAAGCTCAACTACGCGATGTTGCATCCCGATTGTCGCGCGGAGAAGGACAACGTTCCGGTGCATCTCATGGATATCCATCTTGAGAAGGGGATGCACTGCGTCGATTGCCACTTCAAACAAGACTCGCACGGCAACACCAAGCTGTACGGCGAAGTCCGTGCGGCGATCGAGATTGCCTGCGAAGACTGCCACGGGACTGCATACAAACGAGCCTCGCTCCGCACGAGCGGCCCGGCTGCTCCTGAAGGTGGAACCAATCTCGAAGCCCTGACGACACCTTCCGGCAAGCCCCGTTTTCGTCGCGAAGGGAAGAAGATCATCCAAGTGGCGATGGTGGAAAAAGACGGCGATCAACCCCGTCAGTGGGAGATTCCGCAAGTCCTCGACACGATCACGCCGGGCCATCCGCGCTACAACGAGAAATCGCACCTCGCGAAAACCGTCCGCTTTGAAGGAGACGAGATCGCGTGGGGCACTCGCCCGAAAGACGCCACGAAGTGCGCTCACGACAGCAGCAAGATGAGCTGCGTTGCGTGTCACTCGTCGTGGAACACGAGCTGTTACGGCTGTCATCTGCCACAGCGAGCCAACATCAAGATGCCCGAACTGCACAACGCGGGCGACGTCAGCCGCAACTATGTCTCGTACAACTTTCAAACTCTGCGCGACGAAGTCTACATGCTCGCGAAAGACGGCACCGTCACCGGCAATCGCATCAGCCCCGCTCGCTCGGCCTGCGCGGTGCATGTCGGCAGCTACAACAACAACCGCGAGTCGATCTACGTCCAACAGCAAACGATCTCGTCTGACGGCATGAGCGGCATTTCTTTCACGACCAACGTCCCGCACACCGTGCGTGGCAAAGACGGCACCAAGCAATGCGCCGACTGCCATCTCTCGAACAACGAAGACAACAACGCGATCATGGCCCAGTTGCTCATGCACGGCACGAACTACCTCAACTTCATGGGCCGCTATTGCTGGGTCGGCGCGGGCGATCACGGACTCGAAGCGGTCGTCGTTACCGAACGTGATGAGCCGCAAACCGTCATCGGCAGTACGCTGCATAAGCTCGCGTATCCCGACAACTACGCCGAGCACATCGAGAACGACGGCGAACTCGAACACTCGCACGAGCATCCTGGTCGCGACGTCGGTGACCGACTGCGGCACCCGCGTCGCAAGCCGAACATCCAGAGCGTGCAACTGCGCGGCGAGTACCTTTACGCCGCCTGCGGTGAAGCGGGACTGCGCGTCTTCGACGTCGCCTTCATCGACCACAAAGGTTTCTCCGAACGAATCGTCACTGCCCCCGTCTCACCGTTGGGCCAACAGTTTTACGTCCCGACGAAAAACGCCGCCGCTGTCGCCGCACCCGCCACGACCGCTCCCGATCCAACTCGCAAGCAAGACCCCGAAAACGAAGAGCAGGCCGTCAACGCCGTGTATGCCTACCTCTACGTCGCCGATCGCGAAGAGGGCTTGATCACCGTCGGTGCCGGAACGCTGCTCGACGGCGATCCGACCAATAACTTTTTGAAACGCGAAGTCACGTTCAATCCGAACGGCATCCTCTGCGGCGCGCGAGCCATCAGCATCGTCGGCAACTACGCCTACATCTGCGCGGATATCGGACTCGTTGTCGTCGATCTGCATGATCCGAAAAATCCACGCCTCGAAAACGTCATCGGAGCACCGTTCCTCAATCAACCGAACGCCGTCCAAGTTCAATTCCGCTACGCCTTCGTCACCGATTGCGAAGGCCTGAAAGTTCTCGACGTCACCGACCTCGCGTCACCCACGCCACGAGCCTCGCTCCCGCTGCACGAAGCCCGCAACGTCTATGTCGCTCGGACGTATGCCTACGTTTCCGGCGGTCATCAAGGTCTCGTCATCGTCGATGTGAAGAATCCGCTCGAACCAAAGATCGACCAAATCTACAACTCCAACGGATGCATCAACGACCTCAACGATGTGAAGCTCGGCATCGCCTACAACAGCCAATTCGCGTACCTCGCCGACGGCCACAACGGGATGCGCGTCGTGCAACTGACGAGTCCCGACACCCCCGGCAACATGGGCTTCGCCACGCGACCGAGCCCATGCTTGGTCGCCACAAAGAAACTCCCGAAGGACACCCACGCGACGTGCATCTCCGAAGCACTCGACCGTGACCGCGCGGTCGATGAATCGGGCAACCAACTCAGCGTCTTCGGCCGCATCGGCGCACGACCGCTCAACCTCGACGAGCAACGCCACCTCTACAGGCACAACGGCAAACTCTGGCACGTCAGCAATGAACCCGACTTCTTCCGCACCGGCTATCGCGACCCAAAGCCAGCCAACACGGTGCGGCGATGAAATAAAAGGCCGGTGCCTGACCCCCGATCACTCGTACTTGCCTCGAACCGGCTTCGAGGTCTTGGGCTTTGTGGCTCTCGACGTTTCGCGTGCTGGAGTCGATCGCTCAGCGGTCCGCTTGTTCGATGTCCTGATCACTGACTCGTAGTACTCAATGAACTTCTTCACGGGCACGCGGCGAATCGCCTCGCCAATGACGTCCAGCGCGAGGTCATCCAGTTTCCTGAATCGGATGCAACACTTCCCCATGTCGAGCTTCTTGTTGGTCTTGGCCCACTCGGTGCGAAACCAATTCTCTTCGCCCGCCTCGCCGTAGCAGGCCATCATGTAGAGCGACATGTAATTCTTCTGCGACGCGAGGCAGACATACGGCAGCGGCTGTTTCGGATCGCAGTGATAGCCCGCCGGATAAACGCGATGCGGTACGTAGTAGCCGACCATGCCGTACTGCATCCCTTCTTCGCAGTCTTTGTCGAGGTTCTTGCGAATCACCTTCCGCACCGCTTGAATCGCCTCGCGACGATCTTTGGGTAACTCGGCAAGATACTTCGCGACGGTCGTGGCTTTGCTTTGCATGAGAAGACTCTCCGTGGAAGACGATTCCGGAACAAAGCCTAGCCATTCAGCTACATGCACCGAAGTCCAATGGCCCCGATGAAATTACCTGATCGCCGGGCTACGATTTGCCAATCAGTCTCTCTTTGATCACACCTTCATTCAATCGACATGACTCCCGACCAAATCGCACAACTGACGCTGCTGACCTACGTGTTGATCGCGTTGGGGTCGTTATTAGCGTCGAAGCGTCGCTGTCGAGATGGCTGGAAAGTTTGGTTTCTGTTCTTGATCGAACGCCTCTACGTCGCGTTTTTGTGTCGTTGGCGAGCGAACGATCGCTGTCCATTTCCCGAGACCGGCGGCGCGATCATCTTGTCGAATCATCGCAGTCCACTCGATCCGATGCTGGCTTGGATGAACAGTCATCTGCGACACGAAGAGAGTGCCCGATCCGTGCGTGTCATCGGCTATTTGATGGCTCGCGAATACTACGCGATGCCGGGACTCGTCGGTTGGATCAGCCGCGCGATGCAATCGATCCCCGTCGATCGAGACGGCCACGACATCGCTCCGACTCGCGAAGCGTTGCGACGACTCGCGGCGGGCAACCTTATCGGCATCTTTCCCGAAGGCGGGATCAACACCGGTGAAGGTCTCCGTGCCGCGAATCTGGGAGTCGCCTTCCTCGCGCTACACGCCGGAGTTCCGATCATCCCGGTCTTCATTCAAGGAGTCCCGCCGACTACCGACATGATCGCGCCGTTTTACACGCCGTCGCGCGTGCGCGTGATCTACGGCACGCCGATTGACCTGAGCCACTTGAAGGGTCAGCGTAAAACTCAAGAGTTACTGCAAGCGGTGACGAACGCGATCATGCAACGGCTCGCGGAATTGGGCGGCGTGACCTATCAGCATGAGCAACAAACTTTGCCATCGAGCGACAACCCGTAGCCCGGTTTTCCAAACCGGGGCAAGCCAATTCGCCCGTTTTGAAAAAACCGGGCTACGTCGTCGCTCATCACAATTCACGTGCGTGAAGAAAACCACTTTCGGCCCGCTTCGAGCAACCAGTCGCGCAACAATCGTCGCGGGCCATTGATTTGCACGGTCGCAAGTTGACCGGGGCCAAACTGAGGACTGACGCGAGTATCGAGCTTCACATAGCCGACGACATGCGGATCAAGGAACTCTTGTTGGTCCCGTTCGTTGGCCGCTCGACGATCTGTGGAAATCTTTGTCGCGACCGGCCCACCCGCTCCGGCGCACAACGCAGGGTGCGGCGGATGTGTCGTCGCTCGCGGATCAACTTTGTGCAAACAACCGATCGTCTCGCAGCCGTCGCCGTTCAAACGCACGATCGCAGTTCGGGTAAATCCTGGTGAGCCGGGCGGCGTCAGCCCCCGGATATGACCGCCTGATTTGACGAAATTCGTCCGGGGACTAACGCCGCCCGGCTCACCAAGTGCGTTGTGGCTCAAGTTGGCAAACTCCGCTGCGTCAAACTGATCTTGAGCAATCAGTACGCGGACTTCCTTCTCATCCGGGTTGCCGATCACCAGCAACTCTTGGCCGGGAATCACATAGCTGCCGATCAACGAACTTAGATCGCTGGCCGAGATTATTCCCGCGCGCGGAGCCTTGACCAGCAACGCTTCGCAAAGATGATCGAGTTCCGACAGCTTCGTTTGCAGCGCATGACGGTTGTCATCTTCGGCGGCCATCGTGGCTAAATCGCTCGCTTGCTGAGCGACTCGACTTCGCAGTTCCGATCGTTCGACCTCCGCTTGTAGTTCGCGCCGCTGTGTTTCGAGTTCCGCGTTTGTCAGCCGCACTAGCAGTTCACCAGCCGCAACCGTTTGCCCCGATTGAACGCAGACTTCGTCCACGAATCCTGACGCCTCAGCACGCACGATCGCCGCGTCGATGTATTCGACAACGCCCGGCAGCTTCACTGAATTCCAAGCCGGTGCGGAGTCCAGCAACAGCATCACGCCAGAGACCGCCGTGATGGCCAACAACGCGAATCGAGTTCGGCTCGGTTGTTCAAACGGCGAGCCAACCGCGATGTATCTCAGCGCCTTCCACAACGGTTGTACGAACCACGCCAAGACCGCCGCGATCGCCAGCAGCACTCCCGCACCGTCCCACCAAGCAGCCGCCGCCACGATCAACGAGACACTGACGAGCGTCCGCCAGACCGCAGATGCGATGCCATACAACGCGATCAACCACGTGCGTCCTTCCGGCCAATTGGGTTGCGTGAGCGAGACTCCCAACAGCCAACGTTTCGCCGCGTGAGACAACAATTGCTGACCGTGCATCGCGAGGTTCGGCAGTTCCAAGCCATCGGCCAGCACGTAATAGCCATCGAACCGCATCAACGGATTCGCGTTGAACAGCAGCGTCACGACGCTCGCGGTCAGCATCAATTGCAGCAGATGTTGCCGCAGTAATTCATCGGTCGAGTTCGCCCACACAATCGCCGCGACAGCCGCCAGCGACAGTTCGGCCAGCATCCCCGCCAACGAAATCACGATCCGATGCCACTTCGGCAAACGCCATGTTGACGTCAGATCAACATAGGGAATCGGCGCAAACAACAGAAAGACAACCCCCGCTTCACGCACTCGACCACCGAAGCGCACGCAAGCCAAACCGTGTGACAACTCATGCAACACCTTCAGGCCCAGTCCCCACGCTGCGATCCACAACCAATTGTGCGGTGACAACACGACCGCTGATTCTTGCCACAGCCGATCGGTGTGCGGAACCAGTTGCCAACAGGCCACGACCATCAACGCCATCCACAGCAGCAGTCCCACGACGCTGAATAATCCTCCGCAGATCGGCTCGATCACAGCGAGCAAACTTTGCGGAGAGCCCAACGGCACTCGCTGACTCAGCGGATTCAGACGCTTGATCTTGTTCGCGGCCCGATCTGTTCGATCAATGCGACTCGCGTGGTCCGCTTCCAAAACAATCAACTTGGAATCGACCAACCAACGGACAATGCTCGCCGCTTGCGATTCGCTCAGTGCGTCCGCCCCGAGCACGTTCGCGGTATGAGTCAGCGCATCGCCGACAGTGCCGCGACCATCGAGCAACGACAAAAA
>JAYUFI010000624.1:0-12102 GCA_043738805.1 Planctomycetaceae bacterium
TGTTCCGCCACTCCGGTTCAGCGTCTTGTTCGGCTACTTTCTTTGCGAACCATGATCTCCAATTGCGTGTCTTCTGGCCACCCCATTTTTCTTAACTCAGAAGCTACGACGACAGGGAACTGTGAGAGCTTCCAAAGCACCCTTATTCGCTCCGGTAGCTGAGACTGTAACTACCGAAAATTTCTATGGTCACTATGTGCTGCGAGGAAGTTTTGAATAGCAGCCTCGTATTCTGCCAAGCGAACGCCGCTCAGGAACAGAAATCGACCTGCATTCTTGAGTTGCCCACATCCCAGAAGCGCCCGGCCGAACAATTCAAAGTAGTCCACGTCGTATCCTGCCCTGTATGCACTTCCAGAAAGGAGGCGAACGGCTTTTTCTGCTTCGCCCATGGAAAATAGCGTACGCGCGAGTTCACGCTTCGTTGGATTTGGGAAGCCGCCACGGTGAGTCATGTGTACGTTGTAGCCGAACAATGTGATGAAAGCTGAGTGGGTCAGGAGCCCGGTGCGTTAGCGTGCCGGGCTTCTCTTTTTTGGCGGTGGAGCGTTGGAAGAAGAGTCTTGCTCTCGCGATTTGAACTTTCGGCCTACGGTCAATTGATCGGGAATACCGTCCGGATATTTTTCGCTCAACCAAGCTTCAATTTGCTCGTGGCGATGTTCTGGAAATGGGTGTGACGACATCCACTCCGGCTGGCGATTTCCTTTCGAGACCTCGGCCAGAACTTTCATCACGCCGAGCATCTGCGACGGATCGAAACCAGACGCCGCCATTGCCTCGAGTCCAAATTGATCGGACTGCGATTCGTCGCCACGACCATACTTTAGTTGCATCATCGAATTGACCATGCCGGCGATTGCTTGATTCGTGCGTCCCGAACTTCGCTCATCACTGCTCGCGACACCGACAGCGGTGACCAGCAGTTGTCCCAATTCCCCTTTCGCCATGTGCTGTGCTCCGTGCCGATGAATCACGTGGCCGATCTCATGGCCGAGTACTCCCGCAAGCTGTGCCTCATTCTGAAGTCGAGTCAGCAACCCGACCGTGATGAAGACTTGCCCGCCCGGCAACGCGAACGCATTCACGGTGTTGGGATCGCGCAGCAAGTGAAACTGAAATTTGTACGGACTTTTGTGCGCAACACTTTGAGCCACAAGCTGCTCACCGACTTCACGCACCAAAACTCCCGACTTGGAATTCGGATCGAACTCACCTCCCATTTGAGCGGCCATCGACGGAGCCGATTGCAGCCCCAGCGAGATCTCATCCGACACCGACAGCGCGACATGCTGCTTCTCGCCAGTGACCGGATTCACTTGCGTGGTGCCGAGATACCGAATCAGCGTTCCCGCAACGATGATCGCTGCAATGATCCACTGTGGCCTAAACTGAAAACCGCGACCGTTCGATTGACCGTAAGACATGACACTGATCCCCGCTCAAGTGGCCGACGTCGCGCCAAACAGGATGCACGAAGCAGCGAAAGCTATCGCGAGCGGACAGCGGAGAGAACGGCAAACAGGCAATCACGATCTCGCTTAGCGTCGTTGCGGGCTATGTGGCCACATCTCGACTTGTCCTTGAGCCGGAACGGTGGGTGTGTTCCATGAAGGAACGGGAGCGTTCCAATTCGACGCGGGTGTGTTGTTCCACATCGGAATGCTCGATCCGTTAGAGCTATATCCGCCGTTGTTTGTCGGCAGGGACTGCGACATGCTCGGACTCGGTGTACCCGACGAAATGACCGGGCCGTTGTAGTTCTGGTTCATCGTCGAACCGTAGTTTGTATTGGGACGAGCCATCGTTTGAGCCTGTTGCTGATAGGCCACTTGTTGCAATGCGGATTGTTGTCGCAGTTGTTCTTGCAACACGGCCATACGAGCCTCTAACTCCAAACGCTGTTGAGTTTGCTTGGCAGTTTCTTCCGAGAGCTTTGATTGCAGGCTCGATTTCTCTCGCTTGGTTTTCTCCAGGTCGGCCATCAATTGTTTGACGGTTTCGTCTTGAACCACGGGTTTCGCTGTTGTTTGTTTTGTCGAGGCCGCAGGCTTCTTGTTTGCCAACTGCGTGGAACGTGAGGTGGTTCCTGTGCTGGGTTTGCGAGTCCCTGCTGCTCCTTTGGCGCGAGCAGTTTGCTGATTTACGGAGGCGGCTTTGCGAGTACGGGCCGATTGCTCGTAATCACCTGGGGCTGGCGGGATCGACAATCCATCGGCGTCCGCTTTACCGGACGAATCTGCGGGCAGATCGCCGGAGTAGGTCGCTCGTCCGCTCACCGCATGATCGCGCACGAACCAGCGCGGGCCGCTCTGGCAGCCGACGAGTCCCAACATCAACACGCAACAAGCCATCGCCCGCATGGCAACTCCCTCCGAACAACTCACACTCAGTCTTGAGGCAAGTTTCGACACCATCGCCAAGCGACCCGACACTGCGGCCGATCAGCGGTCATCGGTCGTTATCGGGCAGAGCGACCGGCATGGTGAGTTGGTTCAGCAAGATCAAACTGATCGGCAAGGATCATGGGACCGAGCCGGGAATAGTTTTCGTAGCCACCACAGCTTGCCTGATCGAATCGTTTGTTGCGACGCCGACAGGCCGTGAAATTGGCGTGCTAAGTACTGTTGGTTTTGTCGTCGGCCAGTCTTTCCGAACCACCGTCCGGTTCGGAGAGTCATCGGCCAAATTCGCCGATCCTCGAAAGTTTGTGTTGAATTTGGGTCGGCGGACGGCGATAAGTTCCGAGACCGTCTCTGGCTCGGAGGCTGTGACATGGTTGAGTCGTGCTCCAAATTCCCCTGTGTTCAAGGAACGTGCGATGTTTTTTCGTTGGCAGCCGTGGGCTCTGGTTGGCGTACTCGCGGTGAGCCTCGTGGCTCCGGGGATTTCCGCTGATTCGAAGAAGGACAAAAAGAAAATTGTGCCGGTGACAAAGGTGGACAACTCTGCCGAGCACATCGACGTTTTTGAAGGAATCGAGAAGGGCATCTTGGAAGTGAAGATGGTTCCCAAAGATTCGCTCGGCGGAAATTTGCTGATCGAAAACAAAGGAGACAAGCCGCTCAACGTTGATTTGCCTCCCGCGTTTGTGGGCAAACAAGTGCTGAAGCAATTTGGTGGCGGTGGTGGACAGCAAGGCGGCGGCGGCCAACAGGGTGGTCAGCAGGGTGGTGGTGGCGGCCAGGCTCAAGGTGGGGGAGCGGGTGGTCAGCAGGGTGGTGGTGGCGGCGGGTTTGGTGGTGGCGGTGGCGGTGGCCGACAAGGTGGTGGTGGCGGCGGTGGCTTCTTTTCGGTTCCGCCCGATCGGATTGTGCGAGTTGCTTACCACTCGGTCTGTTTAGAACACGGCAAGGCCGAACCGGCATCACGTATGACTTATCAGATCACCAAGCTGAGCGAGTTCAACAAAGACCCCGTGCTCGAAGAAGTGTTGACGATGGTGAGCAATGGGCAACTCGATTCGCAGAGTGCTCAGGCAGCGACCTGGCACATCACCGACAAGATGAGCTGGGAACAACTGGCTGCGAAATCGACGCCGCACATCGGTCGTCCGGCGACTCTGTATTTCACGCCCCGGCAAATCTCTCAAGCACAGCAGATTTTTTCGACAGCAGTCGCTCGCGTAAATGACAATGACAACCACTCGAAGACGGCGACGACCTCTTCCGAAAAAAGTCGGCCAGCGTCAGCGACTGTGAAACGTGACTGAACGCTGCGAAACGTGATTCGTTGAATCGAACGACCGAAGTTTGGGTCGGATCATTTGATTGAGCGTTCTCGATCAATCATCAGAACGAACAAAACTGTGTGCCGTGTGCGGAGACCGCGGTATGGATCAAGCAGGAAGTCGTTGTTCCCTTGGATAAGGAACCCCGCAAATGAGGCGTCATTGGTGCTCGTGGATGTTGGTCGGTGGATTGATCGTGAGCCTGGTTGCTCCGGGCATCTCTGCCGACTCAAAAAAAGACAAGAAGAAAATCATCTCCGCCGTGAAGGTGGATACGACTGCCGAACATATCGATGTCTTCGAGGGGATCGAGCAAGGTCTGCTCGAAGTGAAGATGATCCCCAAAGATTCGCTCGGCGGAAACCTGTTGATCGAGAACAAAGGGGATAAACCGCTCAACGTCGATTTCCCCGCAGCGTTCGTCGGCCGGCAAGTGCTGAAGCAATTTGGCGGTGGACAACAAGGGGGCGGATTCGGCGGCGGCGGTGGACAACAGGGAGGCCAGCAAGGCGGCGGTCAAGCACAAGGTGGCGGTGTTGGTGGGGGCCAACAAGGTGGTGGCGGTGGCTTCGGCGGCGGCGGTCAGCAAGGTGGTGGCGGCGGGGGGGGCTTCTTTTCAGTTCCGCCTGACCGTGTTGTGCGAGTCGCCTACCGTTCCGTCTGCTTGGAACATGGCAAGACCGAACCTGCTCCGCGCATGAACTACACGATTGCCAAAGTCCAAGACTTCCGCGATGACCCGCTGCTGGAAGAAGTCTTGAAGATGGTGGCTAGCGGACAACTTGATGAGCAGAGTGCTCAAGCCGCGACGTGGCACGTCACTGACAAGATGAGCTGGGAGCAGCTTGCCGCGAAGTCGATCCCGCACATCGGCCGACCTGCAACGCCGTACTTCACTCCGCAGCAGATCGCTCGTGCTCAAAGCATCTTCAGCACAGCAGTCGCTCGGGTGAATGAACACCAAGAGAACGACAAGACGGCAACAGCTTCGGTGAAGTCGGATCGCTCTCGATCAGCGACGGTGAAACGCGATTGAATTCGATGCTGTAGTATCGTATTCAACAAAAAGGGACTCGCTTTGGTGAGTCCCTTTTTTTGAATGACGTTGTGGAAGATCACTGCGAATTAAGGCTTGTCGGAAGTGCCCGGCAACTCAATCGGCGACCACGATAGCATCGACTTCAACGGCGTGTGATTTGTTACTTCGCCTCCGGTTGCCAACCAGAAGCGGTTCCCGTTGACACCGGCGTCCATGTTGTTGAGCGGTGTGGCATCTCCCGTGAAGCGAGCGTTGGTCAGCGCGACCCAATCGCCTTTGGGTGTTTGCACCCAACCGTTGCCGAAGATCGCTTTGCGAGTTTGCTTCGGACTCTTGCCATCCCGGCGGAAGTCTTCCAGAAATGAATACAGTCCACGCAATTGATCGCCGCCGGTCGTCGTGCGAAACGTCGCGAGCTGTTTCCAACTGCGAGGCTCATCCAAGCCAATGAAGGCGGTGTAAGTCGTCTTCGGCTTCTCCGCCTTTGCCGTGACGAGGAAGCGATAAGTTTGACCGATTTTCCAATTCAGTTTGAAGAAACATTGAGCGCCGGTTCCTTCGTTACCAAACCGGCCGATGCGAACATCTTTCGCTTGATCGAGAACTTCTACGCGACGATCTGCCGGGACGGAATTGGGATCGTCTTGATTGCCCGGATCCCACACCGAAAAGAGCACAACTTTATCTTCAGGACCGCTCAGTTCTTGAATGCCGAAGTAACCGTGATTGAAACCGCAGACCATGAAATAACTGCCGGGAACTGATTCCTCGACAGTCACTTCGTTGTAAAACGCCACAGCATCGGGAGCGGGAAAACCGAGATGTACCGATCGAGCAGCGTTGGGTTCTTCGGCGTTGAGCACTTTCGTGCCAAGCCCGCAAAGTACAATCACCGTCAGCAAAATAAAGCGGTTTGAACGGACCATGAGGCGGCTTTCGTACAAGATGTGGGCGGAGAAAACCAACAGGGATTGATTGTGATTGAATGACAGACTTTCAGAATGCGACGTTGTCTTTCCCTTTCAACGCCAGCATCTGCCGCACTTCTGTCGGCGTGGCGACTTCGAGTGACAGCTCTTGCAGAATGCGGCGGATCTTTTGAACTTGGGCCGCGTTGGATTGAGCGAGTTCGCCTTTGGCGAGATAGAGATTGTCTTCGAGGCCGACTCGGATGTTGCCTCCCATGATCGCGCCAGTGGTGACGAAATTTGTTTGGTGGCGTCCGGCAGCGAGGATGGACCAGTGATAGTCGTCACCGAAGAGCTTGTCGGCGATGCGCCGCATGTGGACGAGGTTTTCGATGTCACAGCCGATGCCGCCGAGAATGCCGAAGATGGTTTGCACGAACAGCGGCGGTTGGACCAAACGGCGTTCGAGGAAATGGGCTAACGTGTAAAGGTGGCCGATGTCATAGCACTCGAATTCAAACTTCGTCCCGCAACCTTTACCGAGCGTTTCGAGGATTGTTTCAATGTCGCGAAACGTGTTTTTGAAGATGCCGTCACGAGTGTTTTCGAGGTACTGCGGTTCCCACGGGTGTTGCCAATTGCTGAACTTGTCCAGCGCCGGATACAGCCCAAAGTTCATCGAGCCCATGTTGAGCGACGTCATCTCCGGCTGAGCCTTCGTCGGCCCGACGAGGCGTTGCTCGACGGTCATGTTGTGTCCGCCACCGGTCGTGACGTTGATGATCGCGTCGGTCCGCGCTTTGATCTGTGGCAAGAAATCCCCAAAGACGGCCGGATCGGGAGTCGGACATCCGGTCAGCGGATCGCGAGCGTGCAAATGCAAAATGCCAGCCCCAGCCTCCGCCGCTTCGACAGCACTGTCAGCGATTTGCTGCGGTGTGATCGGCAGGTAGGGGGACATCGTCGGAGTATGAATCGCACCGGTCACCGCACAGGTGATGATGACTTTGCGAGTCGCGGCCATGAGCATTCTCGAAGGTGTGAGTGGTTGAAAACTGGACTGAGCAGAAAGCGTAGTCAGTCGAAACGCCAATCCGAAGCGAACGAGGAAATCCGGTGAGGCCGCCTCACTCGAAACAGCAAGACTCCTCTTGGCCCATTTCACAGCGACTATTAGCATCTCGCCGCCAATCTCGGATCGTTGCCTGTTTGGGAACACAGGCCGCCGCAGCGATTAGGCCAGGAAGGCCGATTTCATGCCGCATGCGAACGTCAGTCGCCGGCTCGATGAGCTTGAGGTTCGTCGTATCTGTGTGATCAAGCCCAGCGCTTTAGGCGACGTGGTCCAATCGTTACCGCTCCTGCCCGTGCTGCGTGAGCGATTTCCTGCCGCGCACATTTCTTGGGTCATCAACCACGAATTGGCAGAGCTGATCGAAGGGCATCCGTGCATCGACGAGTTGCTCATCTTCCGCCGGCGCGGCACGGCGCGCGACTACTTACATCTGCTGCAACAACTTCGGCAGCGCGAGTTCGACCTCGTCTTTGACCTACAAGGTCTGATGCGTTCCGGCGTGATGGCCGCCGCGACGCGTGCTCCATTGAGAATTGGATTAGAAACATCACGTGAAGGAGCGGGGCTCGCCTGTCACGAGACAATTCCCGGAACGAACCGATCTGTCTCCGCGTTCCAACGTTACTGGCGCGTAGCCGAAGAACTTGGCTTTGCCGGACGTACGCCGCAAACGATCGTCCCGATCAACGAGGCTGATCACGCTTGGTCTGCGAATCAACTTAGCGGATTGACCGGCCCGGTGTTGGCCATTCATCCGGGAGCGCGCTGGATGACCAAACGCTGGCCTGTCGAAAAGTTTGCCGTCGTTGCCAACAAAGCGATGCGTCAGTACGGATTTTCCGTCGTCATCCTCGGCAGCAAAACGGAGATGCCAGTCGCGCTCGAACTTCAAAAATTGCTGCAAGGTTTCGTGCCGTGGAAGCCGGTGCTCAATCTCACTGGCCAAACAACGCTCAAACAATTGTCTGCCGTGCTCACGGCCGTTGATATCGTGTTGACGAACGATTCAGGACCGATGCACCTCGCCGCCGGACTCGGTACTCCCGTGTTGGGCGTTTTCACCTGCACCAGCTCAACGATCTCCGGCCCGCCTGGACCACGACACGAATTGGTTGCCACAGCCGTTCCCTGTGCCGCGAGCTACAAAAAACAATGCCCGCATCCAGGCCGCAAAAATCTTTGCTGCATGGACGAACTCAGTACCGAACGTGTCTGCCAAGCACTCGTCCGCCTGATCGACAAATCGCAGCTTCAACGTGAAGCTGCGTGATGTTCTTAAAGATCAAACCGTGCCAACGAGGCAACGTTGGTTCTTCGCCAGTTCGCCATCCAGATTTCGGCCTGTGCCGTCTCTACCACATTGAGACTGATCTGCACGCGGAAATCATCACGACGGACTTGAACTTGCGATTCTCGCGCCGAGCGGCCTACGATCCGCGCGACCTTTTGAACCGGCATTTTCTTCGATGCGATGCCGGGGTCTTTTCCAGTTCGACTAACGGGGGCTCGGCGGAATGAGTTCGGAGTGGCAGGATTCTCGAGGTGTTCGCTTTGATCCGAAGCATCCGCGATTCGGGAACGGCCCGTCGTTTTTGAATACCCCCACGAAGACGAACACGGCAGAAGAGATGACAGTAGAGCTCGATTCCTCGTTGGCCACAAAGGCTCCGGATCGGGCTCGGTTGCACGACGCGATTGGCCGCACGCGCGAGTATCTGTTTTCGATCCAACACGCCGACGGCTTTTGGTGCGGGGAGCTGGAAGGGGACACGATCCTCGAAAGCGAATACATCCTGCTGCTGACTCATTTGGGGCGAGGGCGATCGGACAAATCTTTTCGCTGTGCCAATTACATCCGACAACAACAGCTTCCCGATGGCGGCTGGGCCATCTTTCCGGGCGGGCCGCTGGAGATCAGTGCGTCGGTGAAGTCGTACTTCGCACTGAAGATCGTCGGCGACTCGGCGGATGCCGAGCACATGGTTCGGGCTCGCAACGCGATCTTGGCCGCCGGCGGTGCCGAGAGGGTCAACAGTTTCACGCGGTTCTACCTCGCGCTGTTGGGCGTGCTGACCTACGAGCAATGTCCGGCCGTGCCACCGGAAGTCGTGCTGTTGCCGAAGTGGATGCCGTTCAACATCTATGAAATGTCAGCTTGGTCGCGAACCATCATCGTTCCGTTGAGTCTGATGTGGGCCTTCCGTCCGTGTACTCCGGTGTCGTCGGAGCAGAGCATTCGCGAGCTGTTTGTTAAATCGCCGGAAGAACTGCCGGCTCACATGCCGAAGTGTGCGGCGCTCGACCCGTTGCAGAAGAAGGCGTTCATCGACTGGGAGGCGTTCTTTCGTCGCGTCGATTCCGCATTGAAGCTCATCGACCGCTGGAAGATTCGGCCGTTGCGACAACGAGCGATCCGCAAAGCGACCGCTTGGATCATCGAACGCTTGGCCGACAGTGATGGTTTGGGAGCGATCTTTCCGCCGATCATTTGGAGCATCGTTGCGCTGCGGTGCATGGGTTACGCCGACGATTCACCCGAAGTGCAGTCGCAACTGACCGAACTTGATCGGCTGACGATTTCTGACGGAGACACGGATCGTTTGCAGCCCTGTAAGTCGCCGGTCTGGGACACGGCGATCGCGACGATTGCTCTGCGCGACGCGGATGTCCCGCCGGAACATCCCGCGATTCAGCAGTCCGTCCGCTGGTTGCTGTCGCAAGAGATTCGTCGTCGCGGCGATTGGGCCGTGCGCGATCAGCAAACGGAAGCCGCCGGCTGGGCGTTTGAGTTTCGCAATGCGTTTTATCCCGATGTCGATGACACCGGCATGGTCTGCATCGCACTGAGCCGTTGCCTGCCGGAATACAACTGGTCCGCAGACTTCCTGCTCGATGAGTGGAGCCCGCACGAAGCGGACAAAGACGTCGCGGCGGTTGTCGCCGGCAAAGCACACGACGCGGAAGATGCGGTCGCTCAAGTGCAGACCATCAGTCCGATGCTGAGCGCGATTCATCGCGGCGCTCGCTGGGTGCTGGCGATGCAATCGAAGGACGGCGGCTGGGGCGCGTTTGATCGCGACAACACGCGCGAAGTTTTCACGCGAGTCCCGTTCGCCGATCACAACGCGATGATCGATCCGAGCACCGCCGACCTGGCAGCTCGGATGGTCGAGATGTTCGCCGGACTGAATGTGGCGTTCGATCATCCGGCGATCGAGAAAGCAGTGAAGTACGTTTGGTCGAAGCAGGAACAGGATCACTGTTGGTACGGCCGCTGGGGAGTCAACTACATCTACGGCACGTGGCAAGTGGTGGTCGGTCTCACGAGCATCGGCGTCCCGACGACTGACCCGCGGATTCGCAAAGCGGTCGAATGGCTCAAAGGAAAACAACAGCGAAGCGGCGGCTGGGGCGAAACAATTCGCTCCTACGAAGAGCCTGCCCTGCGCGGCCAAGGAGAGCCGACCGCGTCACAAACCGCATGGGCGTTGCTCGGACTGATCGCCGCTGGTGAAGGGCATTCGGACGAAGCGCGACGCGGCTTCGACTACCTCATCCGCACGCAATTGCCCGATGGCACGTGGCACGAGCCGATGTGGACCGGCACCGGCTTCCCGAAAGTCTTTTATTTGAAATACCACCTCTACCGGATCTATTTCCCGCTGATGGCGCTCGGCCGGTTTGCGAAGGGATCGAACTGAACGCTGTTCCGCAAGGTCTCCTGGCCCGTTCAAATCGGTTCGGGCGGGCCAGGAGCCCTGCCCTACGTCACCGAGCCAAGAAAGAGGTGTCGTTCATGTACCTGCCGCCCCATTTTCAGGTGACGGACACGGCGAAGCTGATCGAGGCGATGCGGCGCTACAGCTTCGCGACGCTGGTGACTCAGGCGGACGGAGCCCCGTTCGCTACGCACTTGCCGTTGATTTACCGCGAGGAAGCTGGAACGCCGGGAACGTTGATCGGTCATGTCGCGCGAGCGAATCCGCAGTGGCAGCACTTCGCGACAGGGGCCGAAGCACTCGCCATTTTTCACGGCCCGCACGCCTATGTCTCACCGTCGTGGTACACGACCGAGCCTGCGGTACCGACCTGGAACTACATCGCAGTACATGCCTACGGCGTTCCGCGAATCATCGATGACGAGTCTTGGCTGGAAGCGTTGGTCGATGAGCTGGTCCAGATCTACGAATCCGCACAACCTCAACCGTGGCCCAATCAGTTGCCCCGCGAATTCAAATCGAAACTCCTGAAAGCGATCGTCGGCTTTGAGATGCCGCTCACCCGCCTCGAGGGCAAATTCAAGCTGAGCCAAAACCGATCGCCAGACGACGTTGCTGGAGTGATCGCAGCACTCAGCCACTCATCCCATACCGAAGGCCGCGCGATTGCCGAGGCGATGAAGTGATTTCCCTCGGCGACGCATGGAGGCCATGATTTTCGTAGAACAGGCGGCTCGCCGGTTTGTTTTGCGAGAAATGATTGGCAGGCGAGCCGCCTACCCTACGAAGAAAACCGACAAACTCTATGACAGAAAACCTTGATCGTTACGCGCGCCAGATGCGGTTCGCTCCGCTGGGCGAAGAAGGGCAACGTCGGTTGCAGAGCAGCCGAGTGTTGCTCGTGGGATGCGGTGCGTTGGGGACGGTGTTGGCTGAGACTCTGGCTCGCGCCGGTGTCGGGCATCTACGGATTGTTGATCGCGATTTTGTCGAGATCACGAATCTGCAAAGACAAGTCTTGTTTGACGAAGACGACGTCGCGGCACAAACGCCAAAGGCGATCGCTGCCGTTGAGAAACTGAAGCGGATCAATCGCGACATCAAGTTGGAGCCGGTCGTTGCTGACATCGACTGTCGCAACATTCGCGAGTTGGCTCGCGATGTCGATCTGATGCTGGACGGGACCGACAACTTTGAAACTCGATTTCTTGTTAACGATCTCTCGCTGGAAACAAGCATTCCTTGGGTTTATGGAGGCTGCATCGGCAGTCACGGGCAATTGATGGCCATTCTACCTGGCCAGACGGCGTGCTTGCGCTGCGTGATTGAATCACCTCCGGAACCTGGCACGACTGGAACTTGCGAGACGGCGGGAATCCTCGGCCCGACCGTCAACGTGATTGCCTCATGGCAGGCATTGCTCGCCATCAAAATTCTTTCCGGGCATCTCGACGAAGTGCCGCGTGCGTTGACGGTGATTGATCTTTGGGACCATACGTTTCGGACGCTCGACGTCAGCGAGTTGTATTCGCGAGGCGACTGCCCGGCATGTCATCGTGGCGAGCGGTTGTGGTTGTCCGGCGAACGAGGCTCGCGGTCCACGGTCTTGTGTGGGCGTAACGCGGTTCAAG
>JAYUFI010000625.1:0-1703 GCA_043738805.1 Planctomycetaceae bacterium
TCAGCAACTCAGTGATTTCCTGGCGGGAGACCGAACCTTGCGTTCCGACGTTCTCGACCGCCTGACCGCCGCCGTCGGTGCGTCCTTGATCGTCGCCGATCGCAAGTAGTGCGCGATTCGCAAGCGCTCGGCGCGATCCGTTGGAGTGGAGTTATCGGCGGCGACGAGGCTTTTTGCTCGGCAGCTTCATCCGCTCGTTGATCACCAAATTCGTGGGACGTCGTACAAATCGAATGCTTGATCGATGCTGACGACGACCAAACCGTTCGTCTTGGCCTGAGCCACCAGCAACCGATCGAACGGATCGCGATGATGCAAGGGGAGTCGCTGCTGTTCGTCGGCGTCATCCAAAGTCATCGGCAGCAGACTGGCGCAGAGAAAAACCAGCGCGTCCTCCATCCATTCCCGAAACGGTCGCGACAGAGCCAGCTTGCCGAGTTGAACCTTGATGCTCAATTCCCAAACGGTTCCGATGCTGATCAGCCGGTCGTTCGATTCGTTCTCGATCGCCTCGACAGCCGGACGGCTCAGCTTCGCGGGGTTGTCCATCGACCAAATCACGGTGTGCGAGTCGAGCAGCAACTTCACTCCTGGTACTCCTTGAAGTCTTCCAAAGGAGCGTCAAAGTCGGGAGCCATGTAAACGACGGAACCACGCATCGCCCCCAATTTCACACGCGGCTGGGGGACCATGATTCGAGCAATCGGCTGGTTCCCTTCCGTGACGATCAACTCATCGCCGGGTGCCAGTTGATGAATCAACCCACCAAGATTCGCTTGGGCCTCTTCGAGTGTGACGGATGCCATGACGTGGTCCTCTTTCCAATCTCGGCCTGTGGATTGTGTGCGACCGCAGACCATTGCGGAGACATCATCATCAAAGCTCGGTCAAGCAGCAACACGGAAATCGCCGCCTCTCTTGTTGCGCGGTGCGGTAGGCATAAGGAACTTGGCGCAGCGTCCGATTCGTGGACAATGCCACGCGCAGTTTCAACGAGTCAGGAGGTGGCTGATGCTTGCGGTTCATGCCAAGTGGAAAGACGGGAGAGTCGTCGTTGATGAAGCGGTCGATTGGCCGGAAGGGTGCGAATTGGAAGTTCGCCCCGTGGCCGTCAACGGTTCAGAAGTTGATAACGTTGAATCCAACGATCCCGCAGCGATCGCGCGGTGGATCGCGGAATTTCAAGCGGTCCCCCCTTTGGAAATGACGGCGGAAGAAGAGGCCGAATGGCAGGCGGCGCGGCAGGCTCAGCGCGAGTTTGAACTCAAGACGTTCGACCGACGCGCTAACCAAATCCAAATGGGTTTGAAATGACTGTCGTGCCAAGTTGATGGTTGAACGGACCTGTCTTTACTCCGAAGGAGTTGCGTTACATAGCCCAGGGTTGCCGCGCTTCGCGGCTACCCTGGGTTCGAGTTGCAATGGATTGTTCTACCCTGAAAGGGTTGCGTCATTTGAGAACAACCGATGACGGAACCCCGTTGGGGTACGGAGCAATCCGATCTCCCTAACCCAGGGTAGCTCGCTCCGCTCGCAACCCTGGGCTATGTGACGCAACTCCTTCGGAGTAAATGCAGCGGGCGGCTGATCTCGCACGTCGCCGCTGAGGCGGGAATCACGACTCAGCAACTCAGTGATTTCCTGGCGGGAGACCGAACCTTGCGTTCCGACGTTCTCGACCGCCTGACCGCCGCCGTCGGTGC
>JAYUFI010000626.1:0-1703 GCA_043738805.1 Planctomycetaceae bacterium
GGCACTCTTGCCCGTCGTCAGATGTTTTTCGTCCAGCGTTCGACGGGCAAGAGTGCCCGTCCTACAAACACAATCTTCCTTTGTGGTTCGATCTCGAAAGAAACAACATGGCAGGCTTTGATCACGGCTCCGCTCAACCGCAAGAAGTCGAAGACCCGGTCGAGGTCGCTCGACGTTTGAAGATCGGACTGCGGCTGTTCTGTGCTTACTGTTTGCTTTACGCGGGGTTCGTGCTGCTGAATGCGTTCGCTCCGAAGGTGATGGAGATCACGTTCGGCGGCGTGAATCTCGCCATCTGGTACGGCTTCACTTTGATCGGCGGAGCGATGGTACTGGCGCTGTTGTATGCATGGCTGTGCCGCGACCGTTCGTAGTGCAAGCTGCCAGTTTGCCACTTCCCTGTTTACCACTGACCCGGTTGTTCCCGTTCCGATTCAAACCAAAAGTCGACCGAGCAAATACTAGCTCCACGAGATCACGCCATGCTGCATCCCGAAACGCTCGAAGCCTACCGCCAGATGACGCCGTCGGAGCGGTTGAAGATCACGCTGAAGATCACGCTGGAGAACACGAATGTTTTGTTGAGCGGCCCGCCGGAAATCGTGGCTCGGCGATTTGAACTTCTGCGGCGGCAAAACGACGAACGGAATCGCAACATGTTGACGGCGATTGCTCGGACGAGGTCGCAAGATGACTGAATCTCACGGCGGCGTTGTTTTGACATCGACGAGTTGGGCGTGCGTCCGCAACTGGAGAAGGCGTTGACGGAATTTGAATCAATTACTTTGCGCGAGGAACCTTGACACAAACCCCACCGAGCTTGCCTCGGTGGTTTTTGGGCTTTTGCACTACGCGGAGTGCTGTCTCAAGGGAGCTCGCTGGTAGTGCAAAAGCCCGTTTCCACCGAGACAAGCTCGGTGGGGGTTGTGCCATCGTCACTCGTCTGCTGAATAACTCCAAGGGAAAGCATGATCTACGAACGCTCGACTCTCGCTGTGGCCATCTTCGCTGTGTTTGTTGGCATCACACTGGGGCTGAGTTTTTATTTGGGGCGGCGAGCGAAGTCGGCGTCCGGTTACTTCGCCGCTGGCGGCGGGATTCATTGGTTTGTGAACGGGATTGCGTTCGCGGGGGACTATCTCTCGGCGGCGAGCTTTCTGGGCATTTGCGGGATGATTGCGTTTTACGGGTACGACGGGTTTTTGTACTCGGTGGGGTATTTGGCGGGTTGGATTGTGGCGTTGTTCGTGGTGGCCGAGCCGCTCAAGCGGATGGGGAAGTTCACGTTTGCCGATGCTCTCGACAGCCGGTTTCAGTCGCGGGGGATCAAGATCTCGGCGGCGATCAGCACGCTGGCGGTGAGCATTTTTTACTTGATCCCGCAGATGGTCGGAGCCGGCGCGCTGATCAAACCGCTGCTCGGCTTTTCCCACGCCACGGGAGTCATCACGGTCGGAGCCGTCGTGATCCTGATCGTCACCACCGCCGGAATGGTCAGCACCACCTACGTCCAATTCATCAAAGGCTCACTGCTCGTCATCTTCAGCACCGTGCTCGTCGTGATGATTTTGAATCGCGGACTGGTGGTCGGTGTTGGTGCCACACCCGATTGGATGTTGCACGATGAGGATTCCTGGACGTTTTACGGCGAGGGATTTGATGCAGAGGAATTAGAGAAGTACGACGAACCACCTGAATACTTC
>JAYUFI010000627.1:0-12090 GCA_043738805.1 Planctomycetaceae bacterium
CGGCGGTGACAATTCAAAATCAAGCGGGGGGTTCTGATTGCTGGCGGATGATTGAAACGTTTTGACAGACTGCTAATGATGTCGCCTCTCGGTGAGCAATCATGGTCATTCAGGTTGATGGCGATTGAGCATGGCACGAACCCTTTCGCGTCGCGCACGGCGCGGCTTCACGTTGATTGAGTTGCTGGTGGTGATCGCGATCATTGCTGTTCTGATCGCGCTGTTGCTTCCCGCCGTCCAGGCAGCTCGTGAGTCGGCTCGACGGACGCAGTGCCGCAACAACCTGAAGCAAATTGGGATCGCGTTGCACGGCTATCACGGCACGTACAACGTCTTTCCGATGGGCTATCACTGGCCGCTGGGGACCGGTTGGACGTACCACTTGCTGCCGTATTTGGATCAAGGTCCGTTGTACAACTCCTTCATGGTGAAGACGCCGACGACGCTGACGACGTCGATCTGGCAAACGGGCGCACCGGAAGCCGCGTTGGGAAAATTTCTGCCGGTCTTTCGTTGTCCGTCGAGCGGTTCTCCGGAGGCGGTCGAGAACGTCAACAACATCGACCGGCGAGTCCCGTGTGACTACGTGGCCTGCGCGTCGGGCACTCGCACGACCGACTCTTCGACAAGCGTCAACGGCATCGGCGTCGAGAACATCGACGGCATGTTCTTTCGAATCAGCAACGTTCGCATCAGCGACATTCGAGATGGAACCAGCAAGACTATCGGCGTCGGCGAGACGTTGACTGAGTCTTCAGAAATCGACCACTGGTCGATCGGCTCGGACGACATGGGCCGCAACAACACGCCGAACACCGGGGATGCCTCTGAGTTCCTCGGATCGCTGGGAGTCGCGTTGAATCTGTTCGACGACGGCAGCAGCACTGATGCGCTGGAGATTTCCTTCAAGAGCCGGCATTCTTCAGGTGTGCAATTTCTGTTCATGGACGGTGCGGTGCGGCTCCTGTCGATCAACGTGAATGCCGGAATTCGACAAGCGCTCGGTACTCGTCGGGGCGGCGAAGTGGTCAATGAATTCTGAAGAGTTTCCGTAGCCCGGTTTTTCAAACCGGGTGGTTCGTTTCACTTGGATCGCTCGTTTCGTTCGGTTTGGAAAACCGGACTACGGAGTTGTTCTTCCTCGGTCGCGATGGCCGAACCTGCCGCTAGAATTCTGCCGTTCCTGTTCGCGACCAATTCACGATTTTTATCTTCACTCCTTTTGATAGACCGGAGCCGTACTCATGCGACTCAACTACCTTCTCTGTTTGTCTCTGAGTTTGCTGACGTCACAAGCCGCACGGGGCGATGACGCGATCGTCTACAACCGCGACATTCGGCCGATCCTGACCGACATGTGCTTTCCGTGCCATGGGCCGGACAGTGCGGCTCGAAAGGGAGACTATCGGTTGGATCGGCGTGACGACGCGATTGGCAAGAAGGTCATCGTGCCGGGGAAGCCGAATGAGAGTGAGATGATCCGACGGATTCTCGCCAGCGATGCGGAAGAGATCATGCCGCCGCCGGCCACGAAGAAGGTTTTGACGGCAGCTCAGAAGGAGCTGCTCAAGAAGTGGATTGCGAGCGGGGCGGAGTATCAGCCGCATTGGTCGTTCATCGCTCCCGTTCGTCCGGCGTTGCCGAAGGTCAAGAACGAAGCGTGGGCGAAGAGTCCGATCGATCGCTTCGTGCTGGCGAAGCTGGAGGAACGCGGACTGACTCCCGCGCCGGAAGCCGATCGGCGGACGTTGGCTCGACGAGTCAGCCTCGACATCACCGGGTTGCCGCCGAGCGTTGAGTTGGTCGAAGAGTTCGTCGCCGACAAGTCCGACAACGCTTACGAAAAGTTGGTCGACAAGCTGCTGACGTCGAAGCAGTGGGGCGAGCATCGCGGGCGGTATTGGCTCGACGCTGCCCGATATGCCGACACGCACGGCATTCACTTCGACAACTACCGCGAGATTTGGGCGTATCGCGACTGGGTCATCAACGCGTTCAATCGCAACATGCCGTTCGATCAATTCACGATTGAGCAACTCGCGGGCGATCTCTTGCCGAACAAGACGCTCGATCAACAAGTCGCGTCGGGCTTCAACCGCTGCAACATCACGACCAACGAAGGGGGCTCGATCGCGGAAGAGTATCTCGTGCTTTACACCCGCGATCGAACCGAGACGACTTCGCAAGTCTGGCTGGGCCTCACGACCGGTTGCGCAGTTTGTCACGACCACAAGTTCGATCCGATCTCGCAGCGCGAGTTCTATTCGCTGGCGGCGTTCTTCAATAACACGACGCAAGGGGCGATGGACGGCAACATCCCGAACACGCCGCCGATTCTCAACGTGCCGCAAGAGGCCGACCGACCTCGCTGGGAGGCATTACTCGCGGAGCTTCCGCAGACTCAGAAAAAGATTGAAGATCGCAAGTTCGCGGCTCGGCCGGTGTTTGATCTGTGGTTGACGACTGCGACACCGGAATCACTCGGCGGTTCGCTCCCGCAGAAAGATTTGCATTTGCATGCAGCGTTCAACGAAGGACAAGGGAAGGTCGCGAAGGTCGTGGTCGAAGGACAGCCGCGTGACGTCACGCTGAATGATTCGGTGACATGGCAGGCGGGCGTTTCTGCGCAAGCGTTGCAAGTTCAAGGAGCCGCGTGCGACGTGGCCGATGCCGGCGACTTCGAGAAAGATCAACAATTTTCATACGCCGCGTGGGTGAAATTGCAGGCCAACGATTCGTCTGGAGCGATTGCCGCTCGCATGGATAAGCCGACTGGGTATCGCGGTTGGGATTTTTGGACTCAGGGCCGCCGCATCGGTACGCACATCATTAGTAATTGGCCGGACGACGCGCTGAAAGTCGTCGGGCAAACGCAAATCAAAGCGAACGAGTGGACTCACGTGGCCGTCACTTACGACGGTTCCGGCAAAGCGGCTGGGGTGAAGGTCTATTACAACGGGCAACCTCAAAAGACGAACGTCGAAAACGACAAGCTCAAAGGCTCGATCAAGACGACCGTTCCGTTCCGAGTCGGTTCGCGCAGCGCGGGCGAACCGCTCGCTGCTGCCGGACTGCAAGACTTGCGGCTCTACAAACGAGTGTTGTCTGACTCCGAAGTGGACTCGCTGGCGAAAGTGACTCGCTTTGCGGGCATCTTGGCGAAGGCAGCCGATCAAAGAACTGACGCTGAGAAGAACGAAGTCTTCCCGTGGTGGCTCGGTTCGAGTGACAAGTCATTTCAAGAACTGACTGCTCAATACTCGGCCCTCGAAGGAGAGCAGAGCGCGATCAAATCACGCGGTACGATCGCGCTTGTCATGAACGAGAAGTCGGAAGAGGCGACGGCGTTCATTCTTGCTCGCGGCGAATACGACAAACGCAAAGACCCAGTGAAAGCGGTCACGCCCGCTGTGCTTCCGGCGTTTCCGAATGACGCCCCGAAGAATCGGCTCGGTCTCGCACAATGGCTGCTGCGGCCGGAGCACCCGCTGACTGCGCGAGTCACGGTCAATCGCTTCTGGCAAGAACTCTTCGGCACCGGCCTCGTGAAGACGGCGGGAGACTTCGGCGTGACCGGCGACCTGCCGTCGGATCCGGAGTTGCTCGATTGGCTGGCGGTCGAGTTTCGTGAGGCCAGTTGGGACATCAAGAAATTCTTCAAGATGCTGGTGATGTCGAACACGTATCGCCAAGCGGCGGTCACTTCGAAAGAGAAGCTCGATCTTGATCCGCAGAACCGCCTGCTGTCGCGCGGCCCGCGGTTTCGTATGGATGCCGAAATGATCCGCGACTACTCGCTGGCCGCGGGCGGTTTGCTCGTCCCGAAGATCGGTGGACCGAGCGTCAAGCCGTATCAACCGGACGGCGTCTGGGAAGCGGTCGCGATGATCGGCAGCAACACGCGTGACTACAAACGAGACACCGGCGAGAACCTGTATCGCCGCAGCCTCTACACGTTCATCAAACGGGCCGCCCCACCCGCTTCGATGGAAATCTTCAACGCCACCGCCCGCGAAACGTGCCTCGTCCGCCGCGACCGAACCAACACGCCGCTGCAAGCGCTCGTGACGCTCAACGACGTGCAACACATCGAAGCCGCGAGGCATCTCGCACAGACGGTGCTGAAGACGGGCGGCGAGACGTTCGACTCGCGAGTCGATTTGCTCGCAAAACGTTTGCTCGCGCGGCCGTTCCGAGCCGAAGAGCGGATCGTCGTGCAGGCGTCGCTCAACGAACTTGTCACGTACTATCAAGCTCACGCGGACGACGCGAAGCAGCTCATCTCCTTCGGCGAATCGAAGCCCGATGCCGGACTCGATCAGGCAACGCTTGCCGCTTGGACAATGCTGACCAACGAGGTGCTGAACCTCGACGAAGTGCTGACGAAGTAGCGCTGTTGGATTTCGATTACTCCGTATGTGAACTCAAAAAAAGAATTCGTCATGCTGAGGAATCTAATCCTTGAATGCCAATTAAGATAAGGAACAATCCATGAATCTGTTTCAGGAATACCAACGCAACATCACTCGCCGTTACTTCTTTTCGCAGGGCTCGCACGCGGTCGGCTGGGCGTCGCTTGCGGCGTTGATGGGGCAAGCTCCCGGAGTCGCCGGAGCGGCGGAAGCCGGTAACGTGGCCGCGCTGCCTAAGACGAATCTGCAACACTTCGTCGGCAAAGCGAAGCACGTGATTTATCTCCACATGGTCGGTGGTCCACCGCAGATGGATTTGTTTGACTACAAGCCAGTCATGAATGACTGGTACGACAAAGACTTGCCGGAGTCCGTGCGCAACGGGCAGCGGCTGACAACGATGACCAGCGGCCAAGCCCGATTCCCGATTGCACCGTCGAAATTCAAGTTTCAACAGCACGGCGAAAGCGGGATGTGGCTCTCAGAACTACTGCCCTGGAAAGCCAAGATGGTTGATGACATGGTCTTCATCCGTTCGATGAATACCGAAGCTATCAATCACGAACCGGCCATCACCTACATTCAAACGGGCAACCAACTCACGGGCCGACCGTGCCTCGGTGCGTGGGCCAGTTACGGGCTCGGCTCTCTGAACGAAAACTTGCCAACGTTTGTCGTGATGGTCGCGAAGCCGACGAACACCGAGCAGGTGCAAGCGATCTCCGCTCGACTTTGGCAATCGGGCTATCTCCCCGGTGAGCACGCGGCGACCAGTTTCCGCAGCGCGGGCGATCCGATTCTCTACATCAACAATCCTCCCGGAGTGCCAACCGAAATTCGTCGCAAGACGCTGGATGGACTCAAGCAGCTCAACGAACTGACGCTGCAACAGCTCGGCGATCCGGAGACGCGCACGCGGATCGAGAACTACGAGCTGGCGTTCCGAATGCAAACGAGCGTTCCCGAATTGACCGACATCGCCAGCGAGACAGAAGCCACCTTGAAGATGTACGGCGACCAAGTTCAGAAGCCCGGCACATTCGCGAACACGGTGCTGCTCGCGCGGCGTCTAGTCGAACGAGGGACTCGCTTCGTGCAGGTCTACATCAACAACTGGGACACGCACGCCAACGTCGCCGGCCGTTTGCCCGATCAATGCCGCGACGTCGATCAGCCCTGCCACGCGCTGGTTCAAGATCTCAAGCAACGGGGTCTGTTCGACGAAACGCTCATCATCTGGGGCGGCGAGTTCGGTCGGACGATTTACTCACAAGGGGGCGTCTCGCGACAAAACTACGGTCGCGATCATCACCCGCGTTGCTTCACGTGGTGGATGGCCGGCGGCGGGACCAAGGGAGGCACGATCCACGGCGAGACCGACGACTTCTCTTACAACGTCATCAAAGACCCGGTCCCGATCCGCGACTTCCACGCGACCGTGTTGCACTTGCTCGGTTTCGACCACGAGCGGTTCACGTTCAAGTATCAAGGCCTCGATCAAAAACTCACCGGCGTGGAGCACTGCCGAGTCGTGAAAGAAGTTTTGGCCTGACGTGCTGCTGACGATGGCTGTGTTCGGCTAGATCACAATTCGGAGAGAACCACCGTCTGACCGACATGACGGTCGTCCTGCGTCCAAGAACAACTACCTCAAAGGGGGAAAATGATGGCTCGGTCATCTCATGTTTTGGTCATTCTTGCTTGCTGCCTCTCTGTTATTGTGGCGAAGTCATCTTGGGCTGCAGAGCCGCGTCCTGGCGATGAGGCCATCGAAAAGTATCTCACAGGCGAGACGCGGTTACTCAGCCAGAATGTGTTGGCGAATGTTGAGACGCGCGAGCAGTGGGAGGCTCGACGGGAGGAATTGAAGCGGCAGTATTTTGACATGCTTGGACTGTGGCCGTTGCCAGATCGGACTCCGTTGAAAGCGAAGGTGACCGGGAAGCTCGAGAGAGATGACTTCACCGTCGAGAACGTGCATTTCCAATCGAAGCCAGGGCTGTATGTGACCGGCAATTTGTATCTGCCGAAAGTGGGGCAGGTTTCCAACCTGCCCGGACAGGAAAAGAAAAAGGATGGGCAGGTTGGAAACCTGCCCCACGGAAAACTGCCCGCCGTCCTTTACGTCTGCGGACATTCAGGCAAGGGGCGAGATGGCAATAAGACGGCGTTTCAACAGCACGGGATGTGGTTCGCGACGCATGGCTATGCCTGCTTGATCATCGACACGTTGCAACTCGGCGAGGTCGCTGGGACTCATCACGGCACCTACAACCAAAACCGCTGGTGGTGGCAAGCGGCGGGGTACACGTCGGCTGGCGTCGAGTGCTGGAACGGCGTGCGAGCGATCGACTACCTCCTCAGTCGGCCGGAAGTTGATCCCGAGCGGATTGCGGTGACGGGGATCAGCGGTGGTGGTGCGGCGACGTTTTGGATCGCGGCAGCGGACGAACGAGTGAAGGTCTGCGTGCCAGTCAGCGGCATGAGCGATCTGCAAAGCTATGTGACCGACAAAGTCTGCAACGGTCACTGTGACTGCATGTTTCTTTACAACACGTACCGCTGGGAGTGGACGACGATCGCCGCGCTGGTGGCACCTCGACCGATGCTGTTTGAGAACTCCGGCCACGACACCATTTTCCCAATGCCCGCGAATGAACGTATCCGCGAGCGGTTGGCGAAGTTGTACGGCTGGTATGAAAAAACACCGGGCGATCTGTTCGACATCGGTGTCACTCCGGGAGGGCACAACGACAACGTCGAGCTGCGGCTGATGGCTTATCGCTGGATCAACAAGCATCTCAAAAAGGACAACGCCGAAGTCAGCGAACCGCCGCTGCCGCCGTTCGAGGGAAAGCAACTGCGCGTCTTCCCCGAAGAGAGCGATCTGCCGCAGGACAGCCTCAACGCGAAGATCGACGAGACGTTCGTCGCGCGAGCCATTCCGCAAACGCCAAACACGAAAGACGAATATTCGAAGTGGTCGAAACGACTTCGCGACGGTCTGCTCGATAATTCCTTCCGCGAATGGCCCGATCAAGTTCCCGACGCAGCGGTGCGAGAGCATCGCGACGACGGCCTGACCGTGCTCAGCACTGAGGACGATGTGCTGGTCGTGGCTGCTCACCACAAGTCGAAGAAGAAGGTCGAACGCTCGGCCGACAAGCCGGAACGGATTTGGCTGGTGGTGCTCAATGCCGATGAACCGGAAGGGAAGCTGCCGGAGTGGACTCATGGCGTGATCCCCGAAGGTCAGGCGACGGTCGTGCTCAGCCCGCGCGGCTGCGGTGAGTCGTTCGGGTGGACTCGCAAGAACCCGCCGAACTACGTCGAGCGGGCGCACGTGCTGCTCGGCCGAACGGTCGACACGGGCCGTGTGTGGGATGTGCAATCCGTCGCTCGCTGGCTGCACGAAGCGGAGGGGAATGAGTTGACGATCGGAGTTGTCGGCAAAGGCCCGGCGGGAGTCATCGGAGCTTATGCCGCTTTGTTCGAGACCAGCATCGCCGAAGTCACGCTCGTCGATCCGCCAAGCAGTCACGTGAGCGGCCCGATCTTTTTGAACGTGCTCAAAGTGTTGGACATCCCCGATGCGCTGGGGTTGCTCGCGCCACGGCACGTCAACCTGATCAACGCGAAGGACGTCGCATTTGATCGTGCGCTGACCGCGTTCAAAGCAGCGGGATTTGAAGGGCGGATTACGAGAAAATAGGATCAAGCGATGACGTGCGTCGAAACGTCCGCAGTCAAGCATCCGTCTCCAGTACACCCAGTTGTCGTAGCCGTTCGGCCAACCGATCTGCACGCTCTCGCTCAGCGTTCGCACGATCTCGCTCGGTGTTGGCGCGATCTCGCTCGGTGTTGGCGCGATCTCGCTCAACGTTGGCACGCTCTCGCTCGGACTCGATCTGCTCGGCCATTTCGACTTCGGTCAGAAATAAGGAGCCGTCAGGCCGGAACATTTGCAGTTGGCCCTCGTTCATTTCGAAGCGGCAACCAAGTCGCGGGCTGATCCAGCCGTGCATTTCGGGAATCGGAACGAAGACGTCGTCATCGCGCAGAAAGCCGCTCAGTTCACCGTCGTCAGGGTCATAGATGTAATACTCTTCGACTCCGTACCGCTGATAGAAAGCCGCCTTCTCGGTCATTCTGGCGGCGCGATTGCCCGGTGACAAAATCTCGAATGCGACTTGCGGCGGAAGGTTGTTTTCCAACCATTGCATGTACGAGCCGCGATCACCTTTCGGTCGTCCGAACACAACCATCGTGTCCGGAGCCGAACGAATCTTCGGCTTTCCTTCGACGGGATACCACAACAAGTCTCCCGCGACGAACACTTGCGGATCATCTTTGAAGGCGATCTCCAGATTTCCTTTGATCTTGGTGATCCACTGATATTGCAGAGTGTTGTCAGCCATCGGCTCCCCATCCGAATCCGGGTAAACGATTTGCGGGCGCACAAACGGTTGAGCCATCACAGTCATAGTTATGTCCTCACGAGTTCTAAGCCGACGCCAGTCTACTCGTCGGTCACACAACCTTCCGAGGCGTTTTTGACATTTTTGATGTATTTGTAGAGCGTGCCGCGCGTGTGCTTGTAAGCCGGGGCTTTCCAGGTCGCGCGACGACGAGCAAGTTCTTCGGCGGAGACGTCCATGTCGATCGCTCGCTTCGAGGCGTCAATCGTGATCTTGTCCCCGTTTTGCACGAGAGCGATCGGACCACCTTCTTGAGCTTCGGGCGTGACGTGGCCGACGATGAAGCCGTGCGAGCCGCCGCTGAAGCGACCGTCGGTCATCAGCGCGACGTCGCTGCCGAGTCCCGCGCCCATGATGGCTGACGTCGGCGTGAGCATCTCCGGCATACCGGGTCCGCCTTTCGGACCTTCGTAGCGGATGATGACGACATCGCCCTTCTTGATGTCGCCTTGCTCAAGGCCGCGCAGCATCGCTTCTTCGCCGTCATAGACGCGCGCGGTGCCAGTGAAAACTAAACCTTCTTTGCCGGTGATCTTGGCGACGGCTCCGTCGGGGGCGAGGTTGCCGCGCAGGATTTGGATGTGACCGCTCGCCTTAATCGGATTTTCGAGCGTCTGAATGATCGGCTGCCCCGGCAGCAGGCCCGGCAGCGGCGCGAGGTTCTCGGCCAGAGTCTTGCCGGTACATGTCAGGCAACTGCCGTCGAGCAGTCCTTTCTCCAGCAGATACTTCATCAGTGCGGGCGTGCCGCCGATGGCTTGCAGATCGGCCATGACCCACTTGCCGCTTGGCTTGAGGTCTGCAATGAATGGGATGCGGTCGGAGGTCTTTTGGAAATCGTCGATCGTCAGCTCGAGTCCGGCCGCTCGCGCGATTGCGATGAAGTGCAGCACAGCGTTCGTCGAGCCGCCGGTCGCCATGATCACGACCATCGCGTTCTCGATCGACTTGCGAGTGATGATGTCACGCGGCTTAATGTCCTTTTCCAACAGCAAACGAATGGCCGCGCCGGCTCGCAAGCATTCGTCGTACTTCAGCGGGTCTTCCGCCGGGATCGACGAGCTGTACGGCAGCGACATCCCCATCGCCTCAATTGCCGAGGCCATCGTGTTGGCAGTGTACATTCCGCCGCACGCGCCTGCTCCGGGGATGCTGCAACGTACGATCGACTGACGATCTTCGTCTTTCATCCGGCCCGCGATGTATTCGCCATACGCTTGGAACGCGCTGACGATGTCGAGCTTTTTATCTTGCCAGCAGCCCGGCTTGATCGTCCCGCCGTAGACCATCAACGACGGCCGATTGAGTCGAGCCATCGCCATGATGCAACCGGGCATGTTCTTGTCGCAACCGGGGATCGAGATATTCGCGTCGTACCATTGGCCGCCCATGACGGTCTCGATGCTGTCGGCGATTAGGTCGCGGGACTGCAACGAGTAGCACATCCCTTCGGTTCCCATTGAGATGCCGTCGCTCACGCCCACCGTGTTGAACCGCATCCCAACCATGCCCGCCGCCTGCACTCCCTCTTTCACTTTCAACGCCAGATCATTGAGGTGCATGTTGCAGGTGTTGCCTTCGTACCACACGCTGGCGATACCGATCTGCGGCTTGTTCATATCCTCTTCAGTCATGCCGGTCCCGTAGAGCATGGCCTGAGATGCTCCCTGGGAGCGGGGCTGAGTGATGCGAGCGCTGTACTTGTTGAGCTGTGTCATGGTGCGGTCTTCGGTGCTTCTAATTTGAAATTTGAAATTTGAAATTCCCGGCGAGAGTTTGGCATTGATGATGGATGACTTCCAGAGAAGCGTAGTGCAAAAGCCCGTTTCCACTGAGACAAGCTCAGTGGGGAGGCGATTGAAGTCTGATTGAATTGGCACTTTCATGGCCACCGAGTTAAGAACGCAACTTGTTCTTGTTGAGCCGGGTGGCGTCCGCCCAATGGTTCTGACTTTGCGTAGCCCGGTTTTTCAAACCGGTCGAAGCGATACGCCCGGTTTGAAAAACTGGGCTACAAAAGCACGAAAATATTTTCCTCGCCGGTAAAGCCAATGCCATTGGGCTAACGCCGCCCGGCTCGCGAATTCTCTGAATGCAAAGGATCAACGACTCATGCGACGGATACTGCGACGAACTTCTTGGACGGCCCTGGTCCTGCTCACGTTAGCCTCGCTGGTTCAGCATCGCGTGATCGCCGACGAAGGAATGTGGATTTACAACCATTTGCCGACGCAGCAGCTCAAAGGGAAATACGGCTTTGAGCCGACTGCCGCGTGGGCCGAGCGACTCATGAAGTCGTCGGTGAGATTCAACTCCGGCGGCTCAGGCTCGTTTGTGTCGAGCGGCGGGCTGGTGCTGACGAATCATCACGTCGCCGCCGATACGCTCGCGAAAATTTCGACGGCTGAGCACAACTACTATCGCGACGGCTTTCTGGCCAAAGGACATGCTGACGAAGTGGCCGCTCCCGATTTGGAACTCAATCAGTTGGTTGAGATCGTTGACGTCACCGAACGGATCAACAAAGCGGTCGCCGCCGAAACGGCGGACAAGGCACAGCAAACTCGGCAGGCGGAGATCGCGCGTATCGAGCAGGAATCGACCGAGCAAACGAAGTTGCGCAGCGATGTCGTCACGCTCTATCAAGGCGGGGCGTATCACCTCTATCGCTACAAGAAATACACCGACGTCCGCTTGGTCTTCGCACCGGAGTTTTCGATCGCGTTCTTCGGCGGTGATGCGGACAACTTTGAATACCCTCGACACGATCTCGATATGGCGCTCTTTCGCGTTTACGAGAATGGTCAGCCCGCAAAGATTGAGCACTTTCTGAAGTGGTCAACAACCGGTGCGAAGGAAAACGAACTGATCTTCGTCAGCGGACATCCGGGTCGAACCAGTCGGCTACTCACCGTCGATGCGTTGAAGTTCCAGCGCGATGTGCGCGTGCCACAGCAATTGAATTTGCTCCGCCGTCGAGAGATTTTGCTTCAGCAGTTCGCAGCCGACGGTGACGAGTTTGCTCGCCGAGCGAAGAAGGATTTGTTTTCAATCCAGAACAACCGCAAGCGGATGATCGGCATGATTCAAGCCTTGCACGATCCGCGTTTGTTCGACGCGAAGAAGCGCGCGGAAGTGGAGTTGCGATTTGGTGGCGATCCCGTAGGACGGTTTTCCAAACCGTCCGAACCATCGACTCT
>JAYUFI010000628.1:0-12083 GCA_043738805.1 Planctomycetaceae bacterium
GGCAGTGAAGAAGCCGAAGGTGAAGTCGATGCCGTTATAGTCATTGTCGATCGTCTTCGGGACATGCACGACCGGAATCTTGCGACTGCCCGGCGGCAAGGTGTCCTGAAACATCTTCATCTTGTTCGCGGTACGGAGCGTATCATCGCCGCCGATCGAAACGAGCGCGTCAACTTCGAGCGAACAGAGCGCGTCGTAGACAGTCTTCAACTTCGCGCACTTCGTCGCGTCACTCAGATCGTCGAGGCTATCGACACCTTTACCCGGATTCTCGCGGGCGGTGCCGATCATGATTCCCTGCGTGTTGCGAGTTCGACGCAGCCGGTGCGCATCAAGCTTGAGGAAATCTCGACCTTCCTGCATCGCGTAGTCGGCACCGAACTTCACGAGGCTGGAATACCCGTGCTTCATGCCGAAGACTTCGATCCCATTCTTGATGAACGAGGACGCTGCCGTCGAAATCACTGCGTTCGCAGCCGGTGCCGGGCCGCCCGAAAACAGCATTGCAACTTTCTTGATGGAAGACTTGGCACCAGTTGAGGCGGACATTTCGCAGTGGCTCCGAAAGAGTGTTGAGGGCAGTGTTGAGGTTGAACAATCGCAACGCGGCGGCATTGTGGTTCCTCGTTTGTAGGCGAGCAAGCCACGCTTGCCGGCGTGATGCTGATACTGAAATGCGATCACGGAGCGAGTTGCCTGCGTGCGAGCCACTCCCCTACGATGGGCCATCATGCTGCTGGAGACACTGCAACGTTACTGGGGATATGACGGCTTTCGACCGCTGCAAGAGCAGGCGATGCAGTGTGCGCTCGATGGGCGCGATTCGCTGGTCATCATGCCGACAGGTGGCGGTAAGTCGCTCTGCTTTCAAGCACCGGCGATGTGCTTGCCGGGAATTGCGATTGTTGTCTCGCCGTTGATTTCGCTGATGAAGGATCAGGTCGATGCGCTGAGGACTTGCGGCATCGCGGCGGAGTTCATCAACAGTTCAATGTCGGCGGAGGATCGTCTCCGCGTGGCGAATGAAATCCGAGCCGAGCGAATCAAGCTGCTGTATGTCTCGCCGGAACGATTGGTCCAAGACAAGACGATCGAGTTTCTGAAGGGCTTGAAGATTTCGCTGTTCGCGATCGACGAGGCCCACTGCGTCAGCGAATGGGGCCATGATTTTCGGATTGAGTATCGGCAGCTTCGCGTTTTGCGGTCGTCGTTTCCTGAGATCGGCATTCATGCTTACACGGCGACGGCAACGGGGCGTGTCCGCGAAGACATCGCCGCGTCGCTCGAACTGCGCGATCCGGAATTGCTCGTCGGTTCGTTCGATCGACCGAACCTGATCTACAAAGCGGAGCGTCGCAACAAAGGACTCGCGCAAGTTGGCGAGGTGCTCGATCGGCATCGCGGTGAGTCGGGGATCATCTACTGCACGACGCGCAACGATGTCGACAAGCTGCACCAAGCACTGAACGAACTGGGCTTGAAGACGCTGCCATATCACGCCGGTCTGCCCGATCACGAGCGGCGAAAAAACCAAGAGGCGTTCATCGAAGAGCGAGTGGACATCATCGTGGCAACGGTCGCGTTCGGCATGGGGATCGACAAGTCCAACGTGCGGTTCGTGCTGCATTACGGGATGCCGAAGTCGCTCGAAAACTATCAGCAGGAAAGTGGTCGCGCGGGGCGAGACGGTTTGGAAGCGGACTGCACGCTGCTGTATTCGGGAGCCGAAGCGGCCCGCTGGCGTTCGACTCTGGATGAGCTGCCGTCAGAAGGGGCTCGTCAAGCTGCGATTCAATCGCTCGAAGCGATGAACCGATTTTGTACCGGTGCGGTCTGTCGGCATCGCGTGCTCGTCAACTACTTCGGCCAAGATTTGCCGGCTGAGCAAGCCGAGTCGTGCGGAGCGTGCGACGTCTGTTTGGGGCAATTGGATTTGGTTCCCGATGCGTTGGTGCTCGGTCAAAAAATCTTGTCGAGCGTTGTTCGGCAAGAGCAGCGATTCGGTGCCGATTACACGGCTCAGGTTTTGAAAGGCTCGAAGGACCAACGCATCTTGCAGAATGGTCACGACAAGCTGAGCACATACGGGTTGCTGGCCAGCGAGCCTCAAAAGGCGATCCGTGATTGGGTTGAGCAGCTCGTCGGACAAGGCTTCCTCAAGAAAGAGGGCGAATACAACGTTGTCAAAGTGACCCCCGAAGGTTGGGCCTTGCTCAAGGGGAATGGCACGCCGCGCTTGCTGCAACCGGCTGCCGCGACGAAGACCAAGAAGCAAGCCGCTGTCATCGAAGATTCGTGGGAGGGAGTCGATAAGCCGCTGTTTGAATTGCTGCGCAACCTGCGTCGCGAGAACGCGGATGCTCTCTCCGTTCCGGCCTACGTCGTGTTCACCGATACCGCACTGCGCGATATGGCTCGTCGCCGACCAACAACGCTTGACGGCTTCCGCCATGTGAAGGGTGTCGGTGAAAAGAAACTGGCCGACTTCGGTGAAATCTTCGTCACGTGCATCGCCGAGTATTGTCGCGAACACAATGTCGCCGCTGATGTCATCCTGCCCGATGCACCCGTCAAACCGATAGCGACGCCGAAACCAGCCCGGCCGCTTTCGGAATCACTCGACGGCCCGCCGATGTCGGCGATTGGTTCGTTCCGCTTCTTCCGCGAAGGGAAGTCGGTCGCCGAAGTCGCCGAAATCATGAACCGTGCGACGTCCACGGTCGGCGGATACCTCAGTGAGTTCATCAAGCACGAACAAATCACTGATCCCACGCCGTGGGTCGAGGCCACGTTAGTCAAGCAGATCGAAGAGGCCGCACTCGAAGAGGGGCTCGATCGCTTGCGCCCCATCTTTGATCGCTTTACCGGTGCCGTCTCTTACGAACAAATCCGCCCGGTCATCGAGTGCCTGCGCGTGAGAATGAGCGCCACCGTGGAGATGCCGCCAAGCGACCTCGATCCCAAGATATAGCACAGGCTACAGCCGACGGATCGCAGAAGATCACTGCGCGTTTTCCCGCTCGGCTCCACGACGCGTGGAAGTTTTTGTGATCGGGATCAGACGATACCACCCGCAGGAGCCCCCCAACCTCCACGCTATGGCTTTGCGTTGTAATCCAACCGAATGCGACGCGATTTCGTGAGGAGGTCGATGTGAGCGTCTTGCGGATTCGGGTCGAGCGCGACATGGTTGTTGTTGATGTTGCCGACGTTGTAGAGCAATTCTTTGCCCGTGCGTTTGTCGATGACATGAATCACTCCATCGGGATGCTGGCCATCGGTGGAATCGTCGCTGGGGCGTCTGTACGGCAGGACTAGAATTGGCAAGTCTTGTGGTTGGTCGAGTGCGATCGGGAGGTTTCGGGCGGGAATGGTCCAGAGCTTGTTCAACGAAGACCGCTCAAAGGCGTGCAGCCAGCCGTTGGCCATCACCTTGCGATAGCTCCCGCGATCTTGCTCAGTGGCCAGCCAGCCTTTTTCGGTGACTGGCCCCGAAATAATCAGAAACAAACGCGACTCGTCGCCGAAGCAATGTGCGTGAGAAAGCGTCTTTGGCAATGTCACCACGTGCTTGATCAATTCGCGGCCGTCGGCGAGCAACAAGATTCGCAGCGTCTCCGGCGCTTCGAGCAAGCCGACGCGTGAGTCGTCGATACGAAGCGGTGTTGTTTCTGGAACGAGTTCACGTTGCCATCGAATCGCGCCGGTGACGAGGTCTTCGCAACGGAGCGTCTGCGATTTGTTCGCCGAGGACGTTGTTGCCGAAGTCACTCTCCAACGGCCTTGAGTCAGGATTATGGAACTCGCCGCAGTCTCATCAACGCGGCGAGAAATCAATTGACCATCAAAGCCGCGTAAGACTTCGAGTTCATTCGAGTCAGCCGACTTGAGGAGCACGAATTCATCGTCAGCAGTCATCGTAGTGCGTGGCGACAGCCCGTGACGCACCCACAAACGAGAGCCTGTCGCGGGATCGGCGACGATGAGGCGATTCTGTTGGCGATAGCAGAGCCGGCCCGGCCCGACATGCCCGACACTCAAGACCGGTTGTTGATAACGATCGAGATACATGACGTCATCAAAGCTCACGCCGAGTCGCCCCGGACGGAACTCGTAACCGCCGATCTCCTCAGGGTCGCCGGTCGGAATCGTCCACAGGATGCGCGGATTCGCTTCGCCACGATCGTCGAGGGGTTGAATGCCAAAGAGGTCGTCGCCCATTTGCAGCACCAGCAACGGGCCGATCCCCCAACCTCGTTGCAGTTGATAGGCCAAGCGGAACGGAGACTTCGATTCGGGCAGCGCCAACTCCCAATAGCCGCGCTGCCCCGCTCCTTGAAAGCGAACTTTTTTTCCGTTCCGTTCGACCGACACCATCAACCGTCGCCAAAACGGATCCCGGCTTTCGACCGGAATGTTGATGCAATAGATGTCGTCATGAGGCTCGTCTTGCTCCGTGATCGTCGGTTCGCGCAACGGCCAAGTTTCTGCCGGCCCGCTAGCGAGTGCTCGACCGATGGCCGTATCAACCATCACGTCCGCGAGCCAAGCAGAAGTCGATCGCCCTTCCGACAACGTCACCTCGGCAAAGTGATCACGCAACTCACGATAACAGTCGGCCGCTTCGAGCGGTTCGCTGCGAAACTCGTGCAATAGAGCTAACCGATACCACGCCTGCGCGGCGAGCGTTCGATCTTCGCTGCCCGCGATGTCTCGCAACGCAAGATTCGTTCGAACGTAGCCGAGTCCAACGCCTGATCGCCCCGACAACTGCAACTTGATCGCTCGGCCAAACGGGAGGTTGGCCATTTGGTCCGCGAACTGTTGCGGCGCGAATGCGTCGAGACTTTCTTCGGCTTTCCGTCGCCGCGCTGCGATCAGTTCAAGCAACTTTTGTCGCGTTGCCGGATTCGCTTCGGCGAGCAAATTGGCGATGACTCCTTGCAGCCAACGATCTCGGCGAACTGTGCGCGTGACCGGTTCGAGAATGCGCTGACGTCTTACGACCCCAGCTACGGCCGCGTTTACGCTCGCAATGTGATCGACGGCGATCACATCGTCGGTCGGATGCAAGTCGCCCAATTCCAGCGCAAGTCGCAACGCAACAGCCAACGCGCCGCTGTGTCGAGCCGCTGCGATCAAAGCCTGCCGAGCGTCCAATTGCTCAGTCACGGTACGGGACAGTGACAAGAGTTCGCTTTCGACGATCGCGTGATCAGTCGGCGTCTGATCGAGCCGTCTGAGTAACAGGTGCCGCAATGCTGATCGCGCCTTGTCACCGTGAGCAGTGTCGGTGAGCAACGTACGTAATAACTCTGCCGCTGTTACTGAGTCACCTGCCTGTTGAGTCAGGCGAGCGAACTCGATGCGAGCGTCCGCGTCATCCGGCTTTGCTGCGACACGCTCCGCGACGATCCGCTGTCGTGCCGAGAACGATTCCAAGCCACTGACAGAATACGGCGACAACATAACCCAGCGATTGTTGACTCGGACGAGTTGTCCGGGCATGTTCGCTTTCTCAGGAACATGATTTGTCACTGTTCCGTCTCGCTCATCAATCGTCGCCCAGCCGCCAAACTGCGACGGCACCAAATAACGATCGCCGATCCAATCACCTTGCGCTGCCGGAGAGGGCAGCGGAGTGGTCCACGCGATTTTCCCGGTGGCCGGTTCGACCGCCGTGACCTTGTGCCGTTCAAAGACCAGCACTGGCGATTTATCGTGAGTCACGTCGGCATGAGTGACAGCAAATATCGGCTCGTTGAATTCCGTTCGCCAACGCAACACTCCTGATCGCGGATCGAGCCCGCGCAGTGAACGAGACTCCGGCGACGCGACGAGCAACATGTCTGACTGAGACTCGACTAAAAACATCTCCCGCCACGACTCCCACCAGCGTGCCGGAAACGGTCGCTCACGTTCGGCAGCGGTGAGTCCCGTTGCCGACGAAATGTCATCGCGTTCGAAACGAAAACACCAAGACAGCGAGCGTGTCAACGGATCAACGGCGACGAGACAACCCGCTCCCGTCGGACAAACCAACCGGCCTGCGGACCACGTTACCGGACACGCCACATGCCGCCAATTTTGCTCCTTGAATTGCTGCCGATCAGTCTCTGCCAGTTGCACCGACCATTCCAGCCGACCATCGTCCGCTCGCAGAGCCAACAGGCTGACGAGTGTGTCGCGTTGCGCGACCAAGTACAGTCGCCCGTCGCTGACCAACGGTGGGCCGAGGAAATACGTCCCTTGAAGATCAGTCGGCGGTTCTCCGTCGAGACCACCAACGCGCCACAATCGTTCGCCGGTATTGAGGTCGAGCGTTTCGAGATAGCTCAGTGGCGACGTTGCCGAACTTGGTTTGAAGCCGAGTGACTCTGCATCTTGAATCAGAAACAGCCGCCGTCCATCGGATGTGATGCGACCTCTCACCGAATCACCGAACCAGCGCCGCTGTAATTCATCAAACAGCGGCCCTTGAATTCCGGGATGCCGTTGCAGCTCCGTTGAGATGCCGATGAGCAGCGGGCCGCTCGCCGAGTGCTCCCACAGCTTGCGTCCCTGTCGAGCATCAACCGCGACGATCTTCGCCGGTGCGGCGAACCGTGAAACAACAATGTCGCCGACAACGAGCGGTTGCGCACTCGGCAAGGCGAGCACGTCGTATCCGCGCCAGCCAGCCAAGAGTTCGCGCATCAACTGCGCCGGCTCACCTTCGAGTCCCGCATCCACTTGCCACGCCGCTGGTCCAACAGGACCGTCGATGATTGCTGAAACGTTGTCTGATTTGTTCGTGTCGTTCGCCGATGATCTGGTTGCGACCAAGTTCGAGCTTTTGAGTTGCTCTGCAACCCAGATCGCGAGGTTGGCTTGCTGGGCATTCGGCGGAGCGGGTGACTTCTCCAATTGCGAGCGATACTTCTGCAATAGTTCACGAGCGGTCATTACGCGAGCTGAATCACGCGAGTGCTCCGCGCGGCTCAACGCGAACACCCATCGCGAAATCCAGGTGGCGTCCTGTACCGAGGCCGAGTGTGGATGCATCGATAACGCCTCGCTGGCAGCGGTGGCGAGTTCCCATTCGCCTCGATCCGCATGACGTGCCGCGAGATCTCGCAGCGCATTCCAACCGGCAGTCGTTTGACCGAATCGCGTGATGACGTCTCGGAGTCCGTGGAGGTCACCTTTGTCGCGAGCGTTTCGCCACAGCCGCTCCGCCTGTGCTCCGTGCAATCGCTCATACAGTTCACGCCCCGCTGGAGGCAATTCGGCCAACAGCCGATGTGCGGCGAACACAAGACTCTGCCCATGCGGTCCCGTGACAACAAACACATTCGGCGCATCGAGTAGTCCCTGCAACGCGGCAATCGCCGGCGCGAACTCGCTCTTCGCAATCTGCACGCGAGCCGCCTCGACGACCACATCCGCCTGCCGATCGCGCGCGATCTTCGCCGATTGCGGGAACGGTTCTGAATCAGGCTTCGCTCGCGAGTCCTGCGCAGGACAGATCGCTGTCGATGCCAATATCAATGAAACGACATAGACGCATTGCCAACTGCGGCCTTCGGTCACAATCAAAAACACCTCGCTCGCCGAAACGCACGCGATTCGGACAACGAGACTGAGCAACCTCAGCGGATCAAGACGCCAATAAGTCATGAGGCTCTTTCTCATTACCGGCCGATCACCGACCGATGTCGCGGAGCATTCTGGCAATCGACAGCACGAGCGGCAACACCCTTGGTAATCGTTTGCCGAAGCAGGACGATACCGACCGAATGCCAGCGTCTGTGTGCTGACGATGGTCGATTGCCTTTCAACTCGCTCGGCTGATTCGCATGGATCGCGACAACTCCGCATCGGATGTCGTTCTGGATGAAAATCGTGAGACGCAGGTGCGGCGGTTTGAACCGCATAACTTGCTCGCGCTGTCGGCGTTTTCCGTACTGTTGCGATTTGCGTGGATCTTCAAATCCGAGAGCATGATCATCCCCACGTTCATGGACAGCATCGCCGGGGCCGGTTGGCTGCGCGGTTGCTTGCCGGTGCTGAATCGGTTTGGCCAAAGTCTGCCGCCGATTTTCTTTGCTCATCATTTGCGAGCGGTTCGCGTGAAGAAGTGGAGCCTGCTTGGTACGTCAACCGACTTGGAAACCCTGGCCTTTATCCCCAGGGCTTCCAAGGTGTGTTATTTGGACTTTCTGAGTGCGAGGAATTTTGGCCGTCGAGGCGTGGCCGCCGTTGTGGTATTGGGTGCGAGGTGTGGCGGGCTTTTTCGGGCCCCGGCGGCGTTTGCGGTAGCGAGTCAGGTCCAGGGTCTTGGCCAACTTGAGCAGCGTCTTGGCGAACTCCGTCAACGACATCTCGGAGAAGACCGTCCAATGTTTGGGTTCGATCGCCACCAGCATGCCTTCGTAAGTGTTTCGCAGTTCGTAGGCCAGCGAGTCGCCGGAAAGTTCTTCCACCGCCTCGTCGCCGTGAGCCGCACGCAGCGAGCCCATCAGCATTGACAGCGTATTCTCCAACAGCAGCGCCACGCAGAACGTGAACTACGCCGCCTGCGGATAACCCAGCGTGTTGATCTCGCACTGCAACGCCGTCTTGAGTTGCAGGAAGACGACTTCGATCGTCCAACGCCCTTGGTACAGTTCCGCCACCTTCACCGCATCGGCTTCGCTCTTGGTCAGATTGGTGACGATGTGCAATTCCGTGGACCCGTCGCGCGTCGGCTTCTGGAGCGGCACCGTCACACGCCGCACGGTGCGCTCACGACCCTGGTACGTCAGACGTAGCGTTTGTTCGTAGACCTTTTCGCCCCGTTCGGTGTGGCCGATCAGACGCCGTTTTCCCAGCAGTTCGCCGGGCAGCGAGCCGTGTTGGCGAATCACAAACCGAGCCTTCCGCGCCCACAGGCCGAACAGGAAACCCAGCGTGCAGAAGTTGCGATCCGCGATCCACAACTCATCCTGGGCGACGGTTTCCAGCACGTCACCCAGCAGCGATCGCTCCTGAGCATGCCCGTCTGCGGTGAGGAACACGTCGCTGATCAACCGCGTCGGCTGATCCCACACCACCAACGCCGTCCCCGGCAGCGGAGCATCCCAGATGGCACGCAGTTCCGCGATGCGATGCTCGCTGGCTTGCAGATGGTTGCCATCCAAAATCTTGACACGCTGCCCAGGCACCCACGACGTCTCAGCCACGCCCAGCTTCGTGAGCACCGCCGACGCCTCGCGAAAACTGTCACGCACCAAGGCCGCCCGGGCCATCACACAAAAGGTTTCCGCAACAGAAAATTCTGGAAGACCGAATCGAGCAACATCCTTGTCACCTTCAAGCTGATTGATGTCTCCCACATCCAACCTGAATGTTGCGAAATCATCACGCACCTTGGAAGCCCTGCCGCATCGGGGTTAAACATCTCTCCCCAACATCCGAGAGGAGCAACTACACTTCACGCATGAAACAGATCACACAAATTTTGGCTGTCATTGTCACGCTGTTGTGTTCGTCAGCAGCAACGGTGTTGGCTCAAAACGTGAAAGCTTCAAAAGCGATTCAGGGAACGACGAAGGACGTGTCGCCGGTACTGGTTCGAGTCAACGGGACGGCGATCACCGAGTTTGATTTGTCGTTCTTCGTGCAGACTCGCAAGCTGTCGTCCAACGATGCCGAGGAGCGGCGTGAGGTCTTGATTGAGCGGCTCATTGAGCGGCAATTGCTGCGAGGTTTTCTCGCTCAAAAGAAAGTCATCGGCTCGCCGTTGCTGTTGGAGGAGCATGTCACTCGCCTGAAACAGAAGTTGAAAGCGGGCGGGGCCAATCCGGACCAAATGCTGGCAAAGGCCGGCTTTACCGAGGAGTCGTTGCGTCGTGAATTGCGTTTACCGCTCGATTGGGACGCCTATGTTCAACAGATCGTGACGGACGCAAAGCTGCGCGATGTCTGGATGCAACGCCAGCACGAGTTCGACGGCACTGAAGTTCGAGCGGCTCAGATCGTGTTGAAGAGCGCCGATTCAGACGGGGACGAAAAGAAACTCGCCATGATTCGCGAAGACATTGTTGCCAAGCGGATCACATTCACAGAGGGGGCGCAAAAATACTCGCAAGCACCCAGTGCTGAGGGCGGCGGCGACTTGGGCCTGTTTGGGTTTCGAGGAGGCAAACTGCATCCGTCATTAGTTCAAGTAGCGTTCAGCCTCAAGACCGGCGAAGTCAGCCCGCCGTTTCGTAGTTCGCTGGGAGTCCACTTGCTGACCGTGACCGAACGAGTCGAAGGGCAACACAGCCTCGAAGACGCAAAGCCGGAAATCCGACAGCAATTGTCGATCGAGCTTCAGCAAGCGACGCTCAAAACGGAATTAGCGAAAGCGAAGATCGAGCGTCCGTGACCTGATCGGACGAGGCGAGCCAACCATCCGCCGTCCAACCTCGCGCAAGGTTGTACGCTGTGATCATGCGTTGGAGTTGTTCGCGAGTTAGCGTCGCTCCGGTGCTCGCTTCGCCGCTGTTGGCCAGCGGTTCGTCGAAGAAGCGGGCGGGAAGTGTGTCTTCAGTGGGGGTCCAGCCAGCGCGGATGTTGAAGAGTTTCTTGGCGGAAATGATGCGATCGGCTGTCGCGGTCAATTCGTCTGCGGTGACGTCCCATCCGGTAACGAGTCGCAGCATTTCAGCCATCGCGGCGAGCTTGTCGTCGAAGACTCCACGGAGGAACTTGCACAGAATCAGCGAGTCCATCAGCGTCGATTCGTTTTCGGTTTCGATGGCATGAACGACGGCGGTCTCATCGACATGTAGTCGATCGACTTTGTCCGAGAAATCGACTTGATACGCACTGCTTCGGTTGTGATCCGCACCGCGCGCACCGACGGCAAATCCTAGCGCCATCGTTTGCACAGCTCGCGGTTCATAGCCTGGAATCTCCAGCCCTTTGACGTGCGGCGCGAACACTTCCGAGCCCTGACCAATTTGCTCTGCCGCCGCACGACTGCCGAGGGACAGCAATTCTCCGAGCCCTTCACGGCGGCCGATCAGTCGGATCGTGTCGAGCAACGCCTCTCCGTTTCCAAATCGCAAACTCGGTACGTCGAGCAAGCCACGTTCGGCACATTCCATCGCAAAGGCGATCGTGCCTCCCGCGCTGATCGTGTCCAAGCCGAGTTCGTCGCACAGCGACGCCGCCTGCAACACGACCTGCGGATCGGAGACGCCGCACAGCGAACCGAGTGCGAACAGGCTTTCGTATTCCAGTCGAACGCCGGAGTTCGCGGCATTCGGATCGAGCGATTTCAGCGGAAAGATGTGTTCGCAACCGATCGTACACGCGGCGCACGACGTCCGCGTCCGCTCGCGATCTTGTGCGAGTTGTTCGGGAGCGAGCGACGCGGCGGACTCGAACGAGCCGCTTTGAAAGTTCCGCGTCGGCAACGTGCCGAGCCGATTGAAGACCAACAGATTGCTGACGGTTCCGAGTTCCCGGTACTTCGCCGTCGCCGGGCCAAACGACTTTCGCGAGAGATCCTTCGCGTAGGCGATCAGCTCATCGGAATGCGCGTAACCGGTCTGCTGCTCGCCGCTGACGGCGATCGCCTTCAATTGCTTCGAGCCCATCACCGCGCCGAGACCGCCTCGACCAGCGTGTCGCCCATCGTGCGAGATCGTGGCATAACGGACCAGATTCTCTCCCGCCGGGCCGATCGCCGCGACGCGGTACTTCGATCCGACTTGCTCACGGAGTTGATCAGCGGCAACGCGGCTCGAAAGACCCCACAAGTGCGTCGCTGACTCAAATCGTACGCTGTGGTCGTCGATGGTCACACTCGTCGGTTGCTCGGCTGCGCCGACAATCACGATCGCGTCGTAGCCGGTCTTCTTGCCTGCGATCGCGAAATGAGACGATGACAGCGAGTCATTGATCCGCCCCGTCAACGGCGATTTGGCCAACACAACAAACTTCGCCGATGTCGTCAACGGGCTGCCGACCAGCGGACTGAAAACGAACGCCAAGACCGCTTCGGGAGAGAGTGGATCAAACCGAGCGGCCTCTTCTTCCAACAGCAACCACGTCCCTAAGCCGCTCCC
>JAYUFI010000629.1:0-4548 GCA_043738805.1 Planctomycetaceae bacterium
CGAATGACAACGAGCCGTTTCAGCTCATCGCTGATTCGATTCGCGCGAAAGTTCGCTTGCCCGATGATTCCGCTAGCCATGATTCCGGCACAGCGTCGAGTCCTTCCGACTTGATCGAAGTCGTCACCGAAGGGAGCGTCGATCTGCAACAGTCGCACGGTGACGATCAAGACCCGCTGCACGTGACAGGGCAGCGAGTGCATCTCGAAAACAGCGACGGCAGCGGGCAAGTCGTGCATGTGATCGGGCAACCGGCGGTCGTGCGCGATCGCGGTTTCGATATCGAAGGGAACGATATCTTTCTCGATCAGGCCAACAACAAAACCTGGATCAACGGCTCCGGTACGTTGCGGCTACCGGTCAAGAACGACTTCAACGGCAAGTCTCTGCAAAGTCCGTCGCTGCTGACCGTCTGGTGGAAAGAAAAAATGGTCTTCGACGGCAAGTCGGCCAACTTTTTTGATGACGTAAAAGCCGCGCTCAACGACAGCCGCTTGCAGTGCGAAGAAATGGAAGTCGTGCTCACGCAGCGAATCCTCTTCTCCGGCGGTCAAAGCAAAATGCCGGCGGCAGAAGTGCGGCAAGTCGTCTGCAAAGAGGGTGTTGAGATCGACCATTCGCAGTACGTCGATAAGGAACTCGCGGAGATTCAACGCGGCCATGTGGCTCAATTGACACTCAATTTGAAGACCGGACTCACGGAAGCGGTTGGCCCTGGCACGATCTCACTGTGGCGACCCGGTCGCGGCAAACGAGCGGCACTCGCACCGCGAGCGGTCGCGCAAGCGAATCGCCCGCTCGAAACCGACGTCGCCAATTGGGAGTTCACGCGTGTGACGTTTTCCGGTGCGATGAAAGGAAATCTCAACGAACGCGAAACGACGTTCAAAGACCGAGTCCGCATCGTCTATGGCCCGGTCGCGCGACCGCTCGAAGTGATCGACCCGGACGTGCATCTGCCGAAAGACGGCGGTGAAATGGAATGCAACGCACTGACGATCGAGCAACTTCAAGACGCGGACTCGACGAAGAAATACATCGGCCTGACCGCCGAAGGAAACGCGAAACTCGAAGGCCGCAGCTTCTATGCGCAAGCAGACTCGATCAGTTTCGATGAATCGAAGGAGCTGTATACGCTCCGCTCGAAAGGGAGCCGCCAAGTCACCATCTGGCGGCAAACAACTCCCGGCGGCGAGTACAGCGAAGCTTCCGCCAAAAGCATGCAGTTCATTCCGTCGCAAAACCTACTCAAGTCCGACAAGACGACTGGCATCCGCGGTGCGAATTAAGTCGGCAACGGAGTTTCGCCGTCCCATGACTTTCAGGGCGGGCTCAGTCATAAACTTGTTGGACAACTCGCGGGCGCTTCGGTCGCGTCGAGAAACATCCGCTGCCACAATTCCAAACAAAGCAGAGCCCACAAGCGGTGTGAATGATCGGTCTTCTGTTGCTGATGTTCGTCGAAGAGGCGTTGCATGGCGGCGGGCTCGAAGAAGCCGCGAGACAGCGTGCGCGAATCGAACAAGACGTCGCGTAGGAACGGTTGCAATTCGCCGCGAAACCAGTTGGCGAGCGGCACGCCGAAGCCCATTTTGCGACGGCGTTGGATCGACGGCGGGAGCAGATCGGCAAACGTGTCGATCAGGATTTGCTTCCCTTGGTTGCCGTGCAGCTTCAGTTCGATCGGCATTCGCGCGGCGAGTTCGACGACCTGTTGATCGAGGAACGGGCTGCGGCATTCCAAGCTAAATGCCATGCTGGCGACATCCACTTTTGTCAGAATATTGCAGGGCAAATAGCTGAGGATGTCCGCGCAAGTCGTGCGCGTGACAAAGTCGCGGCTGGGACAAGCGGCATACGCCTCCAGCAAAAAGTCCCGCGCGTCGTGATCCCCCAACGAACGCGCGAACTCCGGCGTGTAGAGTTCCTGGCGTTGCGATTCCTCGAAGATGCCGACCCAGCGCAGATAACGCTGTTCCGGCGACTTGGCGCGTGAAATTTACCGCTTAGGGAACACCGTCGCCGAGACTCAGCAACGGCCCCATCAAAACGTAACACCGCCGCCGTTCGCGCGATCAACGTTTGCCACTGTTTCGTTTCAGTTCTTTCATCATCAGCTTGTACGTATTAAAGTGGTTGTCGTTCAAATTATCTTTGAGCCGATCATCGAGATTCGGGGCGATTTGGAGCAACAAGGGCACAAGCCATTCCACATCGTGAAAAGACTCTTCGACCAAGTAGCTTCGGAGCACTTTGACAAATCGTGGCAGGGTCGTCACCGCTTTTGGACCATATGCCGCAAGCAACTCGACAAGTCGCGTTAATTTGTCTTCACCGACGCGCATGGTTAACGACAATAACTCATCCAGTTGGCTGAGCCCGTCAGGCGTCTTCACCTCACCACCAGGTCGCTGTCTTCCGAGCAACTCCGCAGCCAACAACGGAATCTCATCTTGGCCGTTCCGTGTGAGACTGATGAGATAGTGGATGGCTTTCAACGGCAATTCACTTTGAGTGCGTAGCCAGGAGATTGCTTCGAATTGCACGTATTGGTTGGGGTATCCGAGGCTATCCACCACCGCACTCAAATGTTCGGCGGTCGGTGCCGGATGATCCCAAAGGGCCATCAACGCGGAGACGCGCAGTGTGTCCGAACCACTCCGCAATTCCGTCTCCGAGATTTCTGTAGGTAGAACGACGCCATTCAGGACCGAGTCCCGATGACAGGCACAGTCGTTGGTCCGATTCAAAAACCTCAGTCCGTCCAAACATGCCGCTTGGGGATTTGTCGTCAAATACGCGGCCCAAGGAACTGATCGCTCACGACGCAACCATGCCCGCAAGGCCATCGCATAACCAAAGACATTGTCCTTCAAATAGCCCTGACGAGATGACTGCCAATACGACATTGTTCCAGTGCTCCAAGACGCAGTCCGAAACACTGTGTTCGCCGGATAGATTCCGAGTCCAAAGAAGACCGTTGTCAAATCGGTCAAATCTTCGTGGTCCGGTTCATTTCCCGTCAGTCGGCCTTCACCGAGCAGGCGATCGTGAGCGATCTCGTGCGCCAACGTCGCCACCACCGCAGGTGGATCGTTGAGGATCTTCGTCGCCACTTCGATGGTCGCCCTTTGATTCCCTTCTGCACGAAAATAGAGGCCAGCCGCATTTGATGGACGTAGTTGTTCGCGCGGGCTCGGCGGCTTGTCGCCATCGAAGAATCTCAAATCAAAACGATTCGAGTCGGTTCCCATATAACCGGAGACGATTTCCAGAAGCGATTGAACTTCTGCTTGGCTGCCTCCAAATGAGGTTGGCAGAAAGTCCGATGTCGGCAAAACCATTTCTTGCTCGAGCAGTGGAGCCGAACCAAATTGGGATGCCAACCACTGAGTGCGGCGTTCGACCCAAACTTTGTCACGCAAATTCGCGGGACATTGTGGCAAAAACCAGTTCCACATCAATGATGTCCTTCAACAAACTCGATCTCGTGAGTTCACAAGCTCAATGGGCAACTTGCTGGAGGTTCGGTTGCGTCGAGAAACATCCGCTGCCACAACTCCAAACAGAGCAGAGCCCACAAGCGGTGGGAGTGATCCGTCTTCTGTTGCTGATGTTCGTCGAACAGACGTTGCACGGCAGCAGGCTCGAAGAAGCCGCGTGACTGCGTGCGTGAATCGAACAAGACTTCGCGCAGGAACGGCTTCAATTCGCCCCGGAACCAATTGGCGAGCGGGACGCCGAAGCCCATTTTGCGACGGCGTTGGATCGACGGCGGGAGCAGATCGGCAAACGTGTCGATCAGGATTTGCTTCCCTTGATTGCCGTGCAGCTTCAACTCGATCGGCATCCGCGCGGCGAGTTCGACGACCTGTTGATCGAGGAACGGGCTGCGGCATTCCAAGCTAAAAGCCATGCTGGCGACGTCCACTTTGGTCAGGATGTCGCAGGGGAGATAGCTGAGGATGTCAGCGCAGGTCGTGCGCGTGACGAAGTCGCGGCTGGGACAGGCGGCATACGCATCGAGCAAGAAATCTCCCGCGTTGTGGTCGCCCAACGAGCGGGCAAACTCCGGCGTGTAGAGCTCTTGGCGTTGCGATTCCTCGAAGATGCCGACCCAGCGCAGGTAGCGCTGTTCCGGAGATTGACCAAGGGCTCGGAGAAACCGCTTCGCACGACGACGTAACGACGTCTTGCCCGCGCCCGACGGAATCTTCTGCCAGATCTTGGCGGTCAACAGATTCTTGATCGTTCCGGGCAAACGATCGAAACGGGATGCGAGCTTCACCGCCAGATACCGCGTGTAACCGCAGAACATCTCGTCGCCGCCGTCACCCGACAGCGCGACGGTCACATGCTGCCGAGTCATCTCCGACAGATACATCGTCGGGATGGCCGAACTGTCGGCGAACGGTTCGTCGTAATGCCACAGCAGCTTCGGCAGGATCTGGAGCGCGTTCGGCTCGACGACTAACTCGTGGTGATCGGTTCGCAGATGAGCGGCCGCTTCCCGCGCGAATGATCGCTCGTCGAATTCTTTGACCGGGA
>JAYUFI010000630.1:0-1695 GCA_043738805.1 Planctomycetaceae bacterium
AAAGAACGCCCTTTCGCGGAGCGAAAGACGACTAAACTGACCCACGACCACCTCCCGGACTCTCCGTCATTCGTGTTGATTCTTGTGTCAAATCAACCATCGGGCTGACGCCCGGCGGCTCGCCTGCACTTTTCCTTTCCAGTTTTGATCAAATCAAATGACTCAACAACAGCGCCTCCGCGTCACGGAGCCAACCGACATGTCGTGCCGGATCGTCGAGATCGAACGTGTCATTACCGTCGCCGTCTTGAGTCAACTCGGCGGCCACTTTCGTCGCGAGGTCTTTCGTTTCAGAAAGTGTGAGCAACGATTGCGGATCGGCGACGAGCGAACCGATGTCGCGCAGCAGTTGACCAATCAAGTCCTGTCGCTGGCACAACGCATCAAGATCAAGTGGCGACTGTGTGTGAAACTTGATCTTCTCGATCCAAATATCAATGCCCAAATCGGGCGCGAGTGCTCGCAGGTTCGTGATGAGCTGCTGCCGTGACGCATCCTTCGCGAGTTGCTCATGCACGGCGCAACGTCCGGTGAATTCGAGTCGCACTGCTGCGAGTCTTCCACCCGTGATCGCAACGATTTCCAGCAAACGCTTTCGCGTCGCATCGAGCAGCGCGTCTTCATCATCGTTCGGTTGCAACGCAATCGTCTCGCGAAACCAACGGACGATGTCGGTCTCACGAAACTCGACGTCACGGACCTCACCGCAGCGTTCATCCACCGTCACGAGCAGGCAACCTTTGCGACCAGTCTCTCTCGCATGACGCCCCTGCGTGTTGCCGGAGTAGACGACGTGAGGCCGCTCATGCAGAACCGCGAAGTCGTGGACATGCCCCAGCGCCCAATAGTCGTAGCCCTTCGCCACGAGCTCCTCGACCGAGCACGGTGCATAGGCCGCGTGATGCGAATTGCCTCCCGCGTTCGTGTGCAACAACCCGATGTTGAAACACTCCGCGACGGGAGCGGGATAACTCGGCACAAGGTTCTCGGTCACTTCGCGCCGGGGATAACTCATCCCGTGCAGAGCGACCGGCAGCGTCGGATGCTTCACCGTGTGCGACCGCTTGTGATCGAAGAGCGTCACGTTCGCTGGCCACGGGATATGCCGAGTCATCTCCTCGCGCGAGTCATGATTGCCCAGAATCAAATAGACCGGGATGCTGGCTTGATCCAATTTCCGCAACTGCACCGCCGCCGCGAGCGCCGCGTTGAAATCCTTGACCTCAGTGTCAAACAAGTCCCCCGCGATGATCAGAAAATCAACGCGTTCTTCCAGGCAGAGTTCCACGACCCGATCAAATGCCTGCCGAGTCGCGATCCGCAACCGCTCCGCCGGTGCACCGGGATACGCTTCGAGTCCACGCAACGGGCTGTCGAGATGAATGTCGGCGGCATGAATGAAACGCATCAAGCGGCAACCTGTGAACGGTTCTTATTGAGCGAACCAAAAACTCAGCAAGACGCGCAAGCGAGTGGTTACCTCTGAACCACTCGCTTGCGCGTCGTAATAGCAAGAAGGCGGGAAGTCATTTCGAGCCCATTCTTTATCAAACGGGCAACGGCCGGGATGCTACGAGTCATATTGCCAGACTCGCAAGTCGCATCAGCGAGTCGGCTTTGACTTCAGCGTGAAGTCAAACTTCTTCTGCTCGCGCGACACGCTTGCCTTGAGCAGTGACTGACCGTTGTATTCCA
>JAYUFI010000631.1:0-4545 GCA_043738805.1 Planctomycetaceae bacterium
CCTGGCAGAAATCCCGCTTGCCAGTTCTGCGACTCCTGAATCGGATAACCGCCGGGGCACATCGCAATGAAGCCGGGCAAATCTTGGTTCTCGCTCCCCAGCCCGTATGTCATCCACGACCCGAAGCTGGGCCGCACGAGCCGAGCCTCACCGCAATTCATGAGCAACAGCGACGGCTCGTGATTCGGTACGTCGGCGTGCATCGAGCGAATGACGGCAATGTCGTCGATGTGCTGAGCCGTGTGTTCAAACAATTCGCTGACCTCAATGCCCGATTCGCCATACTTCCGAAATTGAAACGGCGACCGAAACGCGGCTCCGGTTTTCCGTTCGGTCGCCAAATTCGCGACCGGCAGTTCTTGGCCGTGATACTTGTCGAGCGAAATTTTTCGATCGAACGTGTCAACATGCGATGGCCCGCCATTCATAAAGAGGTGAATAACTCGCTTGGCCTTCGCCGCGAAATGCGGCTGCTTCGGCGTCAGCGGGTTGAGCCCGCTGTCGCCAGCCGCACTCAACGGAGTCGCATTGAGCAATCCGCCCTGCTGCATCAACGATGCCAGGCCGATCGATCCGAAGCCGAGTCCGGATCGGGAGAGAAGGTCGCGGCGAGAGATTTCTGAAGGGTGAATCATGAGTCTCATTTCCAACAACGTTGTCTTTTTTCATGAAGCGATCTAAGTTCGCAGACCTTTGTTGTGCAGCAATTTGTCCGTCCATTCGCGGTATTTCGGCGGGAATGAAGAGATCGGTTCCCTCGTGTAGTCGGTATCGAGTTCGTAGCCAAAATCGTCGTAAACCTTATTCAGCACGGTTTGCAAATCGAGCGTTGCATCGGGATCGGGGCTGCGAAGCGGAATTGAGATGACCGGCAGTCGATCCGGTAGCTGGATCGGCCAGACGCTCCCCTTCGGACGACGTTCCACTCGGGAGACATGCACGTGGTAGTCTGCTTGAGGAACGAAATCGCCAGTGATGACAGCTTCTCCTCCGCGCAATAGGTCGATCTCCACGTAATGGGCCGTAGATCGCATCACTTCGTTCCGTTTACGGCGGTAGCTGTCACGTCCTCGCGCGCCGGGTGTTTTGTTCGTAGGACTGACGACTTCAATGACGGTGACCACTTCATGCGTTTCAACGTTGCGAATCTCCAGAAACGCTTCCTCGATTTCTTCGTCAAGCAGTGTTGTTGCTTCGACCGGTTCTGCAACGACAACTCCAGAGAGTTGCTCAAACTGTTGGCTAGTGCCGTGCCGCCACGAATCGAGTGTTTCGACGACACGAATATCTGGAATGATCACGTTCCGCCCAGAATCATCTTGGTCCGACAGATAAACTCGCAGCTCTGTCCTGGCGACGTACTTGGGACGCAATTGAGCGTTTAATGCTGCTCGAATTTCGGTGATGAGAGTCGCATGCACGTCAAGCCAAAGGCTTGGTCGTTCCAAGTAAGGGTCCATTCCTGGAAATGGTGATGGCATCGTGGCACCTCCCAAAGTAGGTCTGCCTTTCCAGGCTGACTCAGTCTGTGATCGACGTTGTTCGGGGCGATCGGGTCAGGCTGGAAAGCCTGACGTACTTCTTTTAATCGACGAACTGGAACTCATTCGAGAGCAGCAGCACTTGAGCGAGTTGTTCCCACGGCGAAAGCGGGGCGTCGGGGGTTTGTGGGTTCGGGCCTTTCGGGAAGTCGGCGGTGAAGTCCCAGACTTTCTTGAGCCGCTTGTCGGTAGCCGCCAATTTGGGAGACCAGTTAAAGGAGTCGGAATTCTCATCGGTTCGACAGCAGACGATGAAGTCGAGTGTCTCGCCGCGATGCACTTGAATCGCCGGAGCGAACGTGTTGACCGATTGCTTGTGAGCCGACCAGCGAACTCGTTCCCCTTGTCGAGCGGACCAGATGACCGCGGTCACTCCGTCGCCAGCTTCGGCGTTGTGTTTCAATTCGCCGGTGATGACGACGGTCGTGTCTTGCGGCGCGGTCCAACGAACGACGGCCGAGTGACGCGGATCGCCTGGATGACCTCCGCTCGCGTTCCACAACACCCAACCGAGTTTTTCATCCGGTAACTGCGGTCCTGCTTGCCAAACGGAGCCGGTCCAGTGCGGCAACTTCGTGAAACCTTTGAGAGACTTTGCTTCGATATCGTACTCGCCGAATCCGTATTGCCAGAGGGGCGCGAGCGAGTCGGCGGTCTGTTCGGCATCGCTCAAGAATTGTTCGGCGAGCGTGATCTCATCCGCAGACGGTTCGCGACCGTAAACCGATCGAAATAACGCGGCAATGTTCCCTTTGCTGCCGTCGGTCGTTCGGGCTGCGAGCGTTTTCGATTGCTCGATGACGAACGGACTGTTGCGTAGAAAAAGTGTTTGCTGCGGCACCGACGTGACGAACCGAGACGGCGAGTGCGCGTCAGGACTCGCGAAGTCAAACGTCCGCAGCACGAGTGGCAAGTTCTGACGGTCAATGAAACCGTAAATCGTCCGCCGAGTCACAAATGGCGGCTTGAGCACATCTGTCGCCGCCCCGCCGATCGAGTGATCGAGCTGCCCCGACGCAAACAACAACGAATCCCGCAGCGATTCCCAATCCATCCGCCGCCGATTCATTCGTGACAGCAACCGATTCTCCGAATCGACGGAGTTTTGAGATTTGAAATTTGAGATTTCAGACTTCAAATCTGACGGCTCACTCGCTTGTCGCCACGCCGCCGACAACATCAACTCCCGATGCAGCCACTTCAGCGACCAGCCGTGAGCGATCAACTCGGCTGAGAGCCAGTCGAGCAATTCCGGATGACTCGGCGGTTCGCAACGGAGACCGAAGTCGCTTGGCGTGCGGACCAGCGGCGCGCCGAAGTGCTGCATCCAGACGCGATTGACGATGACTCGCGCCGTCAGCGGATTCGTCGGCGAGGCGATCGCTTGCGCGAGCTCCAATCGGCCGCTGCGATTCGTGAACGGTTTGCGATCCGAACCGGCGACGACAGCGAGAAACTGTCGCGGAACTTGCGGCCCGTGATTGTGCTGCTGTCCGCGCAAGAAGACGTACGGATCGAACGGCTTCTCGTCTTCGATCAACGTCATCGCCATCAGCGTCTTCGTTTCCTCCGGTTTCGGTTCGTGCGAACTGCGCAGCACGCCATACAGCGAGTAATAGTCCGCCGCCGGAATCGGATCGAACTTGTGGTCGTGGCAGCGAGCGCATCCGACTGTCAGCCCCATCGTCCCGCGACAGACGACATCAATGCGGTCGTCGATGATGTCGTTGATGTTGTTCAAGAACCTCCGGCCTAACGTCAGGAAACCGAGTGCCGGCAAGTTCGCAGTTCGTTCCGGTTCGGGCAACAAATCCGCAGCCAGTTGCCGAATGAGAAACTGATCGTAGCCGACGTCCTCATTCAGCGACCGTACGACCCAATCGCGATACGTGTAGGCAAACGGATAGTTGCGGTCCTCCGTGAAGACGTACCCCTTCGTGTCGGCATACCGCGCGATATCGAGCCAGAAGCGGCCCCAACGTTCTCCGTATCGCGACGAGGCAAGCAGCCGGTCGATGACTCGTTCGTAGGCTTGCGGTGAATCGTCCTCCTCAAAGTCCGCGAGTTCTTCTAACGTCGGCGGCAGTCCGTGCAGATCAAACGTCGCGCGCCGTAACAACGTGTGACGATCGGCTGGCGGAGAGAGCGTCAGCCCAACGGCATCGAGCTTTTGAAGCACAAACGCATCGACGGGATTTGAGATTTGAAATTGGAAATTGGAAATGTCCGGCGCAGCCGGGCGCATAATCGGCTGAAACGCCCAATGTCGTTTTACTTCAAACGGCCCCGCTTTGTTTGCCGGCCACACGGCTCCGCCCGCGATCCACGTTTCAAATGCCGCGATCGTTTCGTCCGGCAGCTTTTTATCCGGCGGCATTTTGAAATCTTTGTCTTCGTGCCGAATCGCTTTCAGCAGCGTGCTCTCGTTCGGCTTGCTCGGCACGATCGAAGCGCCCAAGTCGCCTCCCTTGAGCAACGCCTCGCGCGAATCGACTCGCAGACCGCCGCTGACCTTCTCGCTGCCGTGACACTTGAAGCAGACATCAACGAGCACCGGACGAATTTTGGTCTCAAACAAATCCGTATCGGTGACAGGATCAGCGGCGCGGGCGGCCTGGACCGCAACGACACACAACACAACAACGAGTTCGCTGAAACTAACAGCCGTTCGACGAATCACAGGCAACAAGCACTTCAACATGGTGGGGTCACACCGGTGGGAATTCAAAGGGACGAGGCAAGGTCCAGAAGAGTGTCCGGTTTCGAGCCCTCGGTTGACTAGGCTCTGTCCCGCAAATGGTGGAGATCGCGTAGCACGGGCACTCTTGCACGTCATTTTACCGTGACTCGACGGGCAGGAGTGCCCATCCTACGGATTTAATGGGACAGAGCCTAAACGAAAATCGAAATGACGGCGCACAGGAGATTCAACATGCAGAAGTGGGCGATCGGAGTGTTTGCGTCTGTGGACGCTGGTTTGGGCGTGCATTTGGATGTCGCGAAG